>NZ_CP017641.1:8850000-8920478 GCF_001983935.1 Fuerstiella marisgermanici
CGGCGTACGAAGCGGACGATTCCGACACATAGGCGTCGAAGTCCTAACAAAACCTGGGTAACGCACCACGCAGGTTTTGTTAGGGGTTCGGTGACGTCGTCGTGAGCAAAGTGAGCACGGCGGCCTTTGGAACGGATCCACGACTCGAGCCAACCAGCGCGGCGGACGCAACTCCGTCGGCTTTGAAACTATGCCATTCTTTGGCGCACGTCGCGCCCGACAGACGCGTGTCTTTCGCCCGTCCCGATCGGTCTGGGAGAAGATCCGATCCAGCTTGCAGGACTACAAGGTCCTTACGCTGTTGTTGGTCGCGATGCTGGCCATTATCAGCCTGGTATTGTCGGTTCGCGCTTGGAGTTCGCCCTTCCCTTATCGTGAGGGGCAGGTGTCATCCGCCGGTATCCAGGCACGAGTCGATTTTCAGATCGAAGACCTGCTGGCGACTCGTCAGGCAAAGTCTGAGGCGGAAGAAAACGCGCGACTGGTGTTTGTGCAGGACAACACGGTTCTGGACAACATTGCCGCGAAGTTTAAGAGCGACCTTTCTGCGATTGCGAACGAAAAGTCGCTGTCGAAGCTGCCGAAGGAAGTCGTCGACGCCTTCCAGCTTAAGACCGAAATCCCCAGCGATGTTGAAAAGGGAACTTCGCCCAGCACTCGATTCGATCAGGTCCGTCTGGCGATTACTCATTCCGAGACACCGGTCGCGGACAGCGTTGACCGAATGGCCCAGGAATTTTCGGCGCTGCTTAGTGGAGCTCAGGCCGTCGGCGTTCTCAACAGCGATGCACTGACAGTTGGCGAGTTGTCGAAGGAAGAACACCAGCCGCAGATGCCGATCGAAATTGTGGGCACGGACGGCAGAGCAATCAGCTACAACCTGTTGACGGACATCATTCTGGCCGACCAGTTGCTGGATACGGGACGGTTTGGCAGTGCCTGGCTCACCCTTCCAAACCTCGTCCAGATTCGCCCAGCGGTTGAAGCATGGTTGAAGAATCGGATGAAAGGGCAAATGTCGTTCAGTTCGAACCTGACAGAGGAACGGCGACGTGAGGCGGTCAACCTGGTGGAACCGCAGTACAATTCGTTCAGCAAAGGAAGAGTTCTGGTGTCGCCAGGAACTCTGATCGGAAAAGAACAGCTTGAGCAACTTGATGTACTGACGGTTGAACACCGTGCTCATGAAGAACATACGACCTTCAACGGCCGACTAAGACGAGTCGCCGGCGCGGCGTTGCTGATCACGATGATGGTGGTTCTGTATGGAGTTTACATCTGTCGCAACGAACGACACCTGCTGCAGCAGACCGGACAACTTGTAGCTCTGGTTGTCATCTGCGCCGCGGCGGTTTTACTGAGTGGAATTGTCAGTCGCGACCCGTGGCGCGCCGAAGTCATTCCACTGCTGGCCGCAGTGATGACGATTGCCATCGTGCATAGCCAGCTGCTGGCCGTTCTAACAGGGTTCTGCCTGTCGATTCTGATAACGATGTCGACCGTCGGCCAGTTGTCTCATTTCGCCGTGTTAATGCTGCTGTCTTTTATTGTCCCGATCCCGTTAAGAAGCATTTCATCGCGATCGGTCATCATCAAGCTGGGCTTTCTGCTGGCTGCGGTCGCGTTTCTTAGCGTCTGGGGTTTCTCAGCCATGCAGTCACTCGATTTTGCTGATGCATGGATCCATCCTTCCATTTTAATCGTCGCGTTGAAATTCGCCGGCTGGTCGCTCGTCTGTTGTTTCATCGTCCATGGCAGTCTGCCGTTTATCGAATCGGCATTCGGGATTGTGACCGACATCAGTTTGTTGGAACTCACAGACGTGTCGCACGAGCTGCTGCAGGAACTCGCGCGGCGAGCTCCCGGGACCTACAACCATTCGATCACCGTGGCGACCATCGGCGAAGCCGCAGCAGATTCGATCGGCGCAAACGGTTTGCTGCTGCGAGTTGGCGCGTACTTTCATGACATCGGTAAGATGGTGAAGCCGGACTACTTCATCGAAAACATGGCCGCAGGGGCCGAGAACCCTCACGACAAGCTGGCTCCTGCGATGAGTGCTTTGATCATTATTGGACACGTCAAAGACGGCGTGGAAATGGCCGAACAGCACAACCTGCCTCGCAAACTTATTGACTTTATCGAGCAGCATCACGGGACGACATTGGTGGAGTACTTCTTTCGCGAAGCCACCAACCGAGCGGACGAAGACCATCGCACCGACGCCGACGAATCAACCTTCCGCTATCCTGGCCCGAGACCTCAAACCAAAGAGACGGGCGTCATGATGTTGTCGGACGCCATCGAAAGTGCCAGCCGCACGTTAAGCGAACCGACCCCCAAACGTATTCAGTCGCTGGTGAAAGAGATCACTCTGAAACGCGTTTTGGACGGCCAGTTTGACGAATGCGGCCTGACCATGCGGGAACTGCGGACGGTCCAGGAGTCGCTGGTGAAATCGCTGCTGGCGGTGCACCATGGCCGCGTGAAGTATCCAGACCAGAAAACTGCGTGATCTCCCATGTCGTTTGAAATTGATATTTCCGATTCGACAAGTGGTCAGAATGTGGATCTCGCAAAATTGGAAGCCGCTCTCCGCCATGCTCTTGCTGTGGAGCAGGTGGCGAGTGCCGTGCTGAGTGTGAGTGTCGTGACGAACGACGAAATTCATCGTCTGAACCGACAACATCTGCAGCACGACTACGCCACGGATGTGATTAGCTTTCAGTTAGACTGGACGTCGCCAAATCACGCCACACCACCTGTCGTGACAACCGGGCGATCAGCAGACGCATCGATTGAAGGAGAAATTGTTGTCAGCCGACACTACGCTGAAGAAATGGCGGCCCGCTGCGGCTGGACTCTGCAGGACGAGTTGACACTGTACGTGATTCATGGAATGCTGCACATCTGCGGCTACGATGATCTGTCGCCGAGTGAAAAGGAAATCATGCGATCGCGCGAACGTTGCATTCTGAATGGGCTTGGACTGTCACCGTCGTACCCTGGCGACAATGGCGGAACGGGAACGGATCGGGGTGACGAGCCGCCGGGGGCGACTGAATCCCGTTGTGCGATCAGCGAAAGCACTTCGGAGGGCTGTTCGTGAGCGCGTTGCTGCCGATTGTTTTCGGCCTTGCACTGACCTTGCTTTTTGTTTTTCTTACGCTGACGTGCTTCAGTCTACGCGATTTTTCTCGCAGCCGTCTGGAAGAAATCTGCCGACAACATCGCAAACTAAAACGCTTTGGTGCCATTCTTCAGAACCACCATAAGCTGCTTCTGTTGTCGGAATTGCTGCTGCTGTTGACGGGGTGTCTTAGCCTGAGTGCTGCGTTTTCCAGTCCGTATTTTCAGTCCTTCCTGCCGCCTGAATCCGCCGACTGGCCAATCGTTGTTTTGTGGCTGTGTCGCATCTCAGCTATCGTCCTGACGGGCGGGCTGTTATTCGTCCTGCTTCCCTGGACGATTGCTCGAGTCCGTGGCGAAGCGCTGTTGTACCACTTCTGGCCTCTGTTTTCTGTCGCTGGAAAGTTGGGGACGCCGGTTTGGCATTTCGCGGTCAATATGGACCGCATGGTTCATCGCGTGTTTGGCGTACCGGAACCAAGTTCTGAGCAGATTGCGAGTTTGCTGACAGGAGAACTGTTGACCGTTGTGGACGAGAGCCAGCGCGAAGGCGTGATTCACTCCAGCACATCAACCATGATTCGGCGAGTTGTCGATTTGCAGACGGAAGACGTGGCCGCAATTATGACGCCTCGGACAGACATGGTCACAATCCCGGCAGACACACGCCTGGCTGCCGCGCTGTCAGAAATGCTGCAGAATGGCTTTTCGCGCGTGCCGGTGATTCGTGAAGGTATTGATGACATCGTCGGCATTCTGTACGTCCGCGACCTGCTCGCTTACGCCTCAGAAGCGAACGACAACAATGGTGTTGATTCAGAAGATGCCCGCACGGTTCATGACATCGCCCGCGATGTGCTTTATGCGCCCGAATCTCAGGGCATCGGTGATTTGCTTGAGGCCATGCGGCAACAAAAAGTTCACATGGCGGTCATTGTGGACGAGTACAGCGGTGTGTCCGGACTCGTGACTTTGGAAGATATTCTGGAAGAGATCGTTGGTGAAATCTCGGACGAATATGATTCAGACGACGACACACTGTGGAAGTCGCACACCGAAGGCTGCACAGAAGTCGACGCTCGATATCACCTTGACGACCTGAACGAAGAGTTCGGCTACAGCTTTCCTGAGGACGAAGAATTCGACACGATCGGCGGTTTTGCGCTCGCTTGTTTCGGACGTATTCCAGTCGCTGGTGATGAACACTACTGCAACGGCATCAAGCTGACCGTTCTGGAAGCCGACGAGCGTCGCCTGATTCGACTTCGCATTGAAGGCGATACCAATCCGCCAGCTGTCGACCCGAATCAGGCAGTGAGTGCGTAGTTGGGCAGCTGAAAGCGATTGCGAATCAGCGTTGCTGGCGTTCTACCAACTTGACCAGCCGCTTGTTCTCAGACCGAATGTGTTCAAGAAGTTTGTTCGCCGCATCCCGCCCCTGCATCGCCGATTCATCCCCGGCTTCACTCGCTTTGTCCAGAGTCAACAAATAGCCCACGATCGCTCGCGTCGTTCGCTCGTCATCGGCTTTGCAGCTCTTGTACACGCCGGACAATTTGTCGACCAGTGTCCAGTCTTCCCAGCGGGCGAGATCGATGATGGCGATTTCTCGAAGCTCTTCACGCTGCAACAGCGGGTGAATGGCTCGTCGCAAGCGTTGCTTGCCAATCGCTTCCGGTTCGTGGTTCCACAAAAACTGAACCGCCTGAACGACCGCGTAGACTTCGAAAGTGGGCACGGCCGAATTCTTCAGACGGGAATCTTCCAGAAAGGTCAGCCCTTTCTCACCAGACAACACCAGCAGCCCGCCCATCAAACCTTCGCAGCCGAAACGAAGATCCTCACCCTGCGGTAGTCCAATTTGCTGTTGCAGGAATTCTGCATCCGAAGCTGTGCCGCTCATCCCGAGCATCAGTCCATACAGACTTAGGCGTTCCGGGCTGGTTGCGGCGTCCGCAATCCAGGTACGCAGTTTTTCGTTGTCGAAAGAGTCTTTCAGCGATTTGATGTCGCCGTACTCAGACTTCGCGAATTCGCCCCACGCATCCGCAGCGACTAGTCCATCGGCGTGCTCCAGAAACGACAGGAAGTACGTTAGCCGATCAATTGACTCGATTTCCGGTTCCGGAGCTTCAGTCACATACTGCCATGCAGCGGCCGTGACGGGTTCGGGAGAATCCCAGGTCAGCACCTTGGCCGGCGTGCTACTGCTTTTCGTCACATCCTCGGAAGTGGCCGATACTTTTCTAACCTTTGTGGTTGCCTTGTCTGGTGCTACCGGGGCCGCTGTGGCAAACGTTTCCATGATTTGCGGAGTATCCGCGTCTGTAAAGGCGGCCTTGATCAGATAGTGGTCGCCCTTTTTTCCGTACACGTAGTCGTCAATGCAAATGGTCTTCGCTTTGGCGACGTGTTGTTTACCTTTGTGGACGTCAAGAATCTGAAAGATGGCAAACGGTCGCTGAGTGTCAGATCCTTCGTCGATCGTCGCCAGTTCTGCGAGCATCACGATGTCCGACGCCGCGATCATTTCGGACCACGTTTGCGACGGAGCGAGACACAGTGGACACGCAATTGCAGCGGGCGTGCTGAGGATAGCCAGGCTACAAACGACTGCGTAGAAAACTCTCATCCCTGATTCCTGTCCGTGACGGCCTTCGTGCCATGGTCTGAAATTTCAGATCTTAAATCCGCCGGAGAATACCACCCAGCGCCCAGTGGCATCCAGACCAGTCTCAGCCCCAAACGCAGCCAGGCCGCTTCGCGCAATCCACGAAGCGGCTGACTGATTTTTCTATTCGCAACCGGAGAGGCAGGTGGCTAAATCACGCCGCCGTGGACTCGGTATGGAGTTGCCAGGTCGGGCAGTTCGAGGCCCCAGATGCGTTCCCAGATCTCTGGGATATGCCGCATGCTCTCGGATGAGTAAATCAACTGCCGGGCACGAATGTCCGGGGATGGATGCCAAATGGGCAGCGCACATCCGATGTTGACGGACGTGCAGAGCAGCATAAGACAAACAAGAAGTCGTTTTCGAAGTGTCATCATCCCGTCCTTCCGTGGACTCGGCTCACGACCTGCTGTGGAGATTTCCACGCGTTGCAGGTGACATTGATTCCGTCGTTTTCTGGTAAGTGTGTCGATCCGACCGCAGCCGGAGGTGTGTCGTTGACAACTTAACCTGAAGGCATGAAACACATTGTGACAACAACGACCGCTAACCGCCGTGTTTAAACGGAGCCGGGCCGCTGGGTGGGCGGTAGATTGGTTCCTGGGATATGCTGCCGGGACCGTTTTGGCTGCCAGTTGGTCGTTGCTCAGTGAGCGGTGGCAGGCCGTTGGGGTTGCGAATTTCAACCTGAGCCGCGGCAGCTCGTTCGGCCTGTTCGCGAGCGAACTCAGCCTCTTCCATTTGCAGCACTCGTTCTTCCATTTCCTTGCCCGGTTTGAACGTAACTACAAACTTGGCAGGGACTTCCACCTGCCCGCCGGTTCTTGGATTGCGAGCTTTTCGAGCCGCTCGTTTCTTTACTTCGAACACGCCGAAGTTGCGAAGTTCGATTCGACCGTCCGTGACCAGAGTCTCAACGATTGCGTCGAATGTCTTTTGAACAATTTCCTTCGTCTTAAGCTGAGTTAACCCCAACTCTTCAGAAATTGCTTTCACGATCTCTTTCTTGGTCACGACCAAAGTCTCCGAGAAAGGTCTTTCAGGGCCTAAAAATGCAACCGTCAGAATGACTCAACTGTATGGTTACTATAGACTTACTGTCAAGGGCCTTGTCTGAGCCGCTGCTACTGAGGCATCCGCGAACAGCCACCTCGGCACCGTTTTTCCGACAGTTCATGCATTCAGATTAAGTTGTCAAAGATCTCGTGAGCCCGACCCGCAGACCGTTCACACACCTTCGTTATCGGACCTGCAAACTCAATTTGTTAGAAAAAATCGGTATAACCCGCAGACTCGGGCGAGATTGCAACGACTCATCCGCTGAAATGTAGCTCCCCCAAGCAGCAACATCACCGCAATCCTCCCTTTCGCAGGGCGCAACCCCTTCTGCAAAAACAAGTTAAGGAATAATCCATGAATCACCGCAGCATCGCCTTGGCGATTGTGGCTTCCGCAGCCAGCTTGCTTGTGTTCGGATGCAGCGAGAAACGGTCAGTTGCTCCACCAGCTTCGGAATCCGTCGCACCGGCGGACGAAGGCAGCTCAGCGGCAGCGGCGGGATCCGTCGAGGCCGAACCTCAGCCCGAATGAGATTAACCGCAGGCTAGCGTTGCTCGACCATACGCAGGCCTTCGCCAGTCAGAAGGCAATCCGGCGGTTGGATGTGGTTGGCGTCTTTCACCCATCGAGTCGGAAAGCCGCGACCTTCTGCGAGGCGGCGTTTGGTGTAGGCTGCGAATTCCGCGACTGAAATAACGGGAACAGTCTGCTTTGTGGCCGCCGCTTCCAGCAGTTCCAGATTGGCGGCAAATTTCTCCACGATCCGCCGTTCTGCTGCTGAAGTCGCCCCCTGTGAATCGAAATTCACATCGCGCACATAAGTGGCCTCAAACCACGACACGCCTCGAAGGTTGTCCAGGTCGGCAAAAGCAATGTGATCGACCGGTTCGATCGTCGGTTCGTGCAGCCTCGCAATCGCGGCCTTTGCGGGCGACAGTTCGAAAACGAAAACAAAGGCCGATCTCGATACATCGTCTGGTTCGGAAAGCGACGAATCGGACGAGTCCGAGAAAATTTCCATCGACAATTCCACATCCGGTTCGCATTCGAGCGGCTTCAGTTTCACGCTGGGTGCGTCCACCGATGACGACACTTCAGACGGCAGCGCTGTAGGCAACGGCGGCAATACGAACTCACCCGCCGAGGGTGTCGTTTCGTTCAATGCCCCCAGTGCGCCTGGCCAGACGCCCGCGTCAGATCTGATTGGTGATCAGCCAAACGGAGCGAGGTTGTCGATCGGCAGAAACAGTTCGAGCACCAATAACAGGAACGAAGTGTTCGAGAAGAAAGACCGCTATTCTCACGATCCGCTGTCTCGCGGCTATCGGGATGAAGCGGCCTCCGAAATCAGCAAGGAAACCTCAGACAGCCACTTCAGCTTTGAAACGGGGACCGAAGGTACGTCGCTGGACACCGGTTCCAGCGGCAGCACGTCAAAGAAGGTCGACAACAGCCTGACTGTCTGGTACTCACAGGACATTCAGAATCCGGACTACAACTATACAGAGCGAACTGTCACGACATACACGGAAGATTCCAGTTCCAGTTACAATTCGGGAGTCGTGCTGGGCAGCGACGATGCCGGCGTGACCAACGAAGGCAAATTCAATACGAACATTTCAGCGTCTGAAGAAACACACTGGATGGTCGACGGAGCTTCCAATACTTGGTCCATCCGGGATTATTGTGGGTAGAGGTCGAGTCCTCCGCAGTAGAAGAGGATGGCGGTTTTGAAGTTGTCGCGGTTTCGGTATCCGCCGACTCTTCGTTTGATGGCCATGATTTTGCTGTTCATTCCTTCGGCGACGGCGTTTGTGATTCCGTGAGTGCAGTAGCTCACCACATTGGCTAAGCGTTCTTTGATCGTGCGAGCGACTTTCTTCATTGGCTCCAGCTTTGTGTGGATGACTCGCTTGTACCAGTCATTGAAGAACGTCGTGGCCTCTGCCGGAGTGTCATGAACCCAGAGGTCTCGCAGCATCTCCTTGTAGGCCCACGCTTTGCCCGTGAGTAACTCTGCCTTCCATGCGGCATCAAAGCGTTCCTGCTGTTTTTCGCTGAGATTCTCCTGGCCTGAAAGCCACAGATACCGAGTTCCCGTCAATCGATCATCGCCTTCGGCGCGAAGCTTCTTCTGCTCCGACCGACGGACCTTGTCGACGGCTTCGGTTGCCAGCTTCATGATGTGAAAGCGGTCGTGCACAATCTTCTGTTCGGCCAATGCAATGTTGCCTTTGGTGCTCTTGACGTATGCGGCACTCATGTCCATCGCAACCGCCTCCACAGACTGCTTTTCACTGTCGGAAAGCTGATCGAAACAGGCATCAGCGGCTGCCGTGTCATGACCATCGGAAATCGCTTCGACAGTGCTCTTGTCCAAGTCATAGATCAGCGTGACGTAGTTGTGTCGTTTTCGAAAGGCTTTCTCGTCGATGCCGATTCGAGGGAGGTTCTTCGATTGTTTGCGATCCTTCCCGCGAGCCACCGCCTTCTGCAGAATGTGCCACGATTCATCCCATGAGATCCCCAGAATGCTGCACGCCCCTTTCACGGTTTGTGTGGCCAGAAGAACGTCGATGGCGAAGCGTTCAAAGAACAATGAGAAGCGGCTGTTCTTTTCCGCCCAGGGAAGCCTGATCTGTTTGGTTCCGTGGTCGGGACACTTCACGCGAGGCGTGCGGGCATGAAGGATGGTCGCAAATTGCATCGTGTCCAGATGCCGCCATTGGCGAGACTTCGTGTGGTCATAGCACGGCAGCTGCCTGTCGCAATCCGGACAGCAAAAAGTTTCGCCCTCGCCATGTTCGACGAAAACGTCGACCTGTTGAGCTTCCATATCCAGCTGAACGTCCGCCACAAACCACGGCCCCGTCAGTCCCAAAATCTGTTCGTAAAAGTCTGTTCCCTGCATCCCACGAAAACTAACGAATTAACGCCTCACCCACAAAGAACCCGGATGGACCCAATACTTACGTCATCGCAGAGATTTATCGCAACAGTTTCGATAGTGAAGCCGATGACAACGAGTCCGGCAGCAACACACCTGCGGCTGATTCCGGCGACGACGTTGATCCGGATGACGACGGTCCGATCCACCGAATCACCGAACAGTATTCGGGCGACGGCGTCGACGACGATTCCGTGAACATCATTCTGGAAGAAACGCCGCAGGGGCCGTTCCAGGACAATTTAAGAACACTCGACGACATCCTGGCCGAATACCTCGACCGTAAAACTCAGTTGGAACGTCTGAAGGCGGCTCTGGCGTTAGAAACCGATCCTGACAAGCAGAAGTATCTGCAAGACCAGATCGACGTGCAGACCGACATTCTCGGCGACCTCACTGACGAAGCCCTCGCTGCCGGAGCCACTCAGTCTGACCTCGACGGCCTTGATTCTAACGCCGGTGCTGCAGCGGCCAGTGATCCGATTGAGCAGCAGGAATGGTATGGTGGCGACAGCGGGACTTGGACGATGTCTTGGTTTTTTCCGGCGCTAAGCGATACTTTTTGGGATGGCAGGGCTTTCGAAAGCGTTCTCGGTGCCATCAACCAAACGGCTGATGTGGTCACATTTGATTATTTTGATTTCACGCAGTACGGCTCATATTACGGGCACGAAGACGCATTTCAGCTTGGTCAGCCGATGGGTAATTATGCGGGAGGTTCGTTGCTCGCGGCAGCCGCGGTGTGGGCGTGGCCAGCCACCGGTGGTGAGACGTTTAGTGTTCTTTGGGCACCACGGGGGACACATTGGGCATGGCAGGTGACAGTGCGGGGTACACCACTGACGTATCATTGGATTCCTGGATATGGAATAACAGGCCGAAGCGCCCTGCCGATGATTCAAAGCCTGCCGGGTAGCGGGGCGTTGACTGGGATTCCGATTCTATTTCCTTCGTCGGTTCTAAACACCACACCTGGTGCGAATTGTTTCACAACAATGCTACGCGCACTCCGAATGGCAATGATAAACAGGTAGAACTCAATGCCAGCTAGAAGTTTTGTTGTCCCCGATCAATTCTACTCTCGGTGGCAGGCTACCCTTTTCACCGAGGGCTGGAGTGTGGAAGCGGTTGAGCCGCTGCCAAATCATTGCGTTTTTTGCGGGACCGTTATCGCAAACGGAGATTACGTTTTTGTTGAGATTTCAGAGTCGGCAGCGTTGCCGCGTCTGGAGCTCAGGGACGATGAACACTTGCTCGTTATACTACCGCAAGAACCTAGTTTGTTGCGGAGGACATTTGCTAGAGCAGCGAATAAATTGGCGTATAGGATCGTTCAATTGGTTTACCAAGTAGGCGGACACGAACTGAAGGGGAACACATGGGACAAGCGAAACAAAGGGGACGCAGATCAATAGTTCAAATTGCGTCGCAGGAAGCATCAGGAATGATCAAAAGGGGCAGGTCTCCTTGTTTAATTTGGTGTCATGAAAACGCCCCTTCGATTCCCTCGGGGTCGCTTTGATTCATTAGTCACGACAAGAATGAAACGAAAGACACCTGCTCCATCTGATCTTTCCTCGATATCAACCAAAAACAAATGGAAGAACTTTTGGGCAAACGGAAGGACGCGTGGCACCAATACCGTTTCGCGCAGCGACTGTGTTTCGTGACGTTTCTGTTGTGTCCTGGAATAATTGGACTCATTTATTTCCGCTGCCGGTTTGACTTGCCTGGTGCAGCCCTTGAACCCTACGTGGCCGTCCTCGGCCTGCCGGCAATGGTCGTCTGCTTCATTTCCTGGATGGTGTGTCAGTATTGGAAGTGTCCGCAGTGCGGAAAGCGTTTCTTCATGACTTGGTACATGTCAAACAGCTTCGGACGGAAATGCCTGCACTGCGGGTTGCCCAAATGGGCCGACCCCGAGGATGACGGCGAAGGCCGGACAGTGACTAAAGAAGGCTGACCTGCCGGATCGCTTTTTTGATCGTGTAATTCTTCGCTGTCGTCTGAGGAATCTGTCTTAGACAGGATGTCACCGTGCCACGCCAAAGGAACACTATCAATACCATGAGAAACCACATCATCGTTTTACTTCTGTTCTTCGTTGGCTGCGTTGACGGGGACGACACTGCGAAGTCAGTCGAAGCGCCGGATTCCACGCCAGAAACTGAGACGGTCCTGCAGCCGATTCCGGAGGATCCTGTGACAGACAGCGGTGTCGGGTCGGCGGCGCTGAAGTTGATGGCAGCGGTTCGTAGACTGGATGAGATGACGGCTCACTATGCCACCACGCAGAAATTTTCTCCTCAGAACGTCAAAGGCATCGAACGTGATCTGGAAGATCTGAAGAAGGCCAGCCCTCACGAAACTGAAGTATCCGTCTATAACGAATGCCTGGCAGTGATCGAAGAGGTGCGAGGCTGGACGAACGCGGATCAACCGGTTGATCTGCTGCCCGCCAAAAAACGGATCAAGGCGCTGCAGGCAGCGCTGCGGATAGATCCTCACGACTTTCACAATGAACCGCTCATGCGAGCCTACTCGAATGTCGCTATTGTCGTGGCTGCGCCGAAGGATCCGGGCGTCGTTCAAAAACTGGATGAGGCCGACAAGCTTGCGGCCACACCCGGAACGGATGAAACCTCCGCCAGGCTGACTCAGGAGTTTCTCGCGAAGCTGCGCGAGTTCGTCCAATCTCCCAGCGATGAACGGCGGAAAGAGGTTCTGCGGCTGTCGCATCGGGTCGTCTGGGATCTGAAGCTGGATACCTATCGCCGCCTCCAGGTTTGGCGGGCTGACCAAGACGAGAAACGCAGTAGTAACCCGCTAAATCGCCTGCGTTCGGGGCTGTAAGAGCCCGAGATTTAGCGGGAGCGCAGGAAGCATCAAAGGGGCAGGCCTCGTTGTTTAACGTGGTGCTGGGGAAACACCCCTTCGGTGCCCCAACTGGCGACGATGCCCCCAAGCAAGACTGGCCAAACGCCAGCGTCAGGTCTGATTTCGATAAGCCGAACGGATGAACGGTGAAACGGGAGCAGCTCGATTATTCCAATATTCCAATTGAGTCGTGTCCCCATTTTCGTCCGCTATGGCGACGAATGCGCAATCCGACGGCGATGCCAGCGGGATTTATGACGCTTGTCGGCAGACGGAAATTCAGAGTCAGCTGCGCCTCTCGCCCTTAACACGGTTTACGAGAATGGTACTTGCGTTTCTTGCCATCGAACTCAACGCCGACTGATTGTTGACCTCGCAACGTTTTCTATCTTGACTGAAATGGTTACGCTTTCACACAACGTGATGACGTTGTTGCGCCTCTCCTAAACGTCCGGATACAGACTGTTCACATGCTGCGATCTCATTTGACCATAATTTCGATGCTCTGTTGCTTTTCATACACTGCGGCGTCGACCGCAGCAGATGACCATTCCGCTGATGTCGTTATTTATGGCGGCACCAGTGCGGCGGTAACGACTGCTGTTCAGGTGAAGCGCATGGGGAAATCAGTTGTCGTCGTCAGTCCTGACGAGCATCTCGGTGGACTCACTTCCGGCGGCCTGGGTTGGACCGATTCGGGCAACAAAGCGGCCATCGGGGGGATCAGCCGTGAGTTCTATCAGCGAGTCTGGAAGCACTACCAATCCAGCGACGCATGGACCTGGCAACCGCAGTCGGAATTCGGAAACCGAAACCAGGGAAAGCCCGACACCGTCGGTGGCCCCGGCACGATGTGGGTCTTTGAACCTCATGTTGCGGAAGATATTTTCGAAGACTTCGTGACGGAGTATCAAATCCCTGTGTTCCGTGACGAGTGGCTCGATCGACAGGCCGGAGGCGTCACGCTGGAGAACGGCAGGATCATTTCGATCCGAACACTTAGTGGTGACACGTTTCGCGGCCGCATGTTTGTCGACGCCACATACGAAGGTGATCTGATGGCGGCTGCGGGAGTGAGCTATCATGTGGGGCGCGAAGCGAATTCTGTTTACGACGAAACATGGAACGGTATTCAGGTCGGGGTTTTGCATCACACGCACTGGTTTCAGAAACCCACGGATCCGTACGTCAAGCCGGGCGTGCCGTCCAGCGGTGTTCTGCCGCTTATCAGTACCGAACCGCCGGGCACCAAAGGCGAAGGCGACAAGCGAATTCAGGCATACTGTTTTCGCATGTGCCTGACGAATGTGCCCGAAAATCGCGTACCGTTTCCAAAGCCAGAGGGATACGACGCCGGTCAGTACGAACTGCTGTTGCGAGTCTTCGATAACGGCTGGCGGGAGATGTTTCGCAAGTTCGATCCCATGCCAAACTATAAGACCGACACCAACAATCACGGTCCGCTCAGTACTGACTACATCGGCATGAATTACGACTACCCCAACGGCAGTTACGAACGCCGCCGTGAGATCATTCGTGCGCACGAAGTGTATCAGAAGGGATACATGTACTTTATGGCGAACGACCCTCGAGTCCCGGAAGACGTTCGATCGGCTGTGTCAGAGTGGGGCTTGCCCAAGGATGAATTTACTGACAACGGAGGCTGGCCTCACCAAATCTATGTCCGCGAAGCACGTCGCTTGATCGGTGAGTACGTGATGACAGAACACCATTGTTTGGACACGAAGGAGACTCCGGATTCCATCGGAATGGGATCTTACACGCTCGATTCGCACAACGTGCAGAGATACATCACACCGGAGGGGCATGTTCAAAATGAAGGCGACATCGGTGTGAAGACTCCCAGGCCATACAAGATCGCTTACGGCTCGATTGTGCCCAAAACCGAGGAATGCCAGAATCTTCTTGTACCAGTCTGCGTGTCGTCGAGTCACATTGCGTTTGGTTCGATTCGCATGGAACCCGTCTTTATGATTCTGGGACAGTCCGCCGCCACCGCAGCGTGCCTGGCACTCGACAAGGACGTCACCGTAAATGAACTTCCTTACGCGGATCTACGGAAACGTTTAGCTGCAGACGGACAGGTACTGGAACTCGATGTCTCAGCGTCTTACCAGCTGGCGGCAAAGAAGCTGCCTGGCATCGTCATCGACGACCGAATGGCTGAATACACGGGAAGCTGGCAAACGTCGTCTGCCAACCGGCCCTATGTAGACAGCGGCTATCGACACAATGGAAACGTGCAAACCGGAAATCCTACGGCCACGTACACGGCGACGTTGAAGCCCGGCCGATACGAAGTCCGATTGACGTATCCTCCGAACGCCAATCGAGCGACCAATGTTCCCGTGGCTGTCACTCACACCGAGGGTACAACTCGTACGGTGATCAATCAACGCGTTAAACCACCGATCGACGGCACCTTCGTCAGTGTCGGCACATTCACGTTTGGTCAGAGCGGCAAGGTGACCATCGGGACAACTGACACCGATGGCCACGTGATTGCAGATGCAGTGCAGTTTCTGCCACAAGAGTAGTCCGGCTTCGCGGCGGTACGGTTGCCTCAGGTTGCAGACGAAACTTCTTTAACGTGACGGCATTTGTCGCATGCGTCAGCCGGGCGCCGCAATGTCGCTTTGAAGCTGACATGGGACAACCTGCGCGGACGACTTCAGTGGAAGGCCGGTGCGAATCGCGCCTATCGCTTCTTACCGCGAGACAGAGACTTCTGGTACATCTTCAGCAGGTCTCGGTAGCGTCCAGGCGGTTGCGTTTTTCGAGACGTCGTGTCCTGTTGAGCTCGGTCGCGATCGGTGCGACCGAGTCGATCTTTGGCGGACGATTCGAGGTCGAGACTCTTCAGTAGTTCCTCCACGCGACGTCGTTGCAGGCGTTCCGGGGCATTGGCTTCGTCCGGTGTGTCTTTCAGGGACCGAAGCTGATCATGCATGCGTTCGCTGAACATCTTGAGTTGCTCTTCGGTCCAACCAAGTTCTTCGAGGAGTTCCTTGTCGACTTCGCCTCGATCCAAATCCTGCTGTAACCGCTTTAAAGCCAGGTCGGCGGCTTTGGCGGCATCGTTGACGTCCGGGGCTGCTGATCCCTCTGATGAGCCGCTGCCACCTGTTCCGGTTCCGTCGCCATCTTTGCCGCCCTGAGCGTTCCCTTTTTGAATCGGGCCGGCTGTCGAACCGCTTGATCCGCCACGTGCGCCTTCGCCTGTTGATGGCCCGCCTTGTCCTTGTTGCCCCTGCCCCTGACCGGGTTGACCACCCTGCTGACCTTGTCCCTGCTGACCTTGCCCTTGCTGGCCCTGTCCTTGTTGACCCTGTCCCTGCTGACCCTGTCCTTGTTGGCCCTGTCCTTGCTGGCCTTGTCCTTGCTGGCCCTGTCCTTGCTGGCCCTGTCCTTGCTGGCCCTGACCCTGCTGACCTTGGCCTTGTTGACCCTGTCCTTGTTGACCCTGTCCCTGCTGGCCTTGTCCCTGCTGGCCTTGTCCTTGCTGACCTTGTCCTTGTTGGCCCTGTCCTTGCTGGCCCTGTCCTTGCTGGCCCTGTCCTTGTTGGCCCTGTCCTTGTTGACCTTGGCCTTGTTGACCTTGGCCTTGCTGACCTTGGCCTTGCTGGCCCTGTCCTTGTTGCCCCTGTCCTTGTTGCCCCTGTCCCTGCTGACCCTGTCCTTGTTGCCCTTGGCCCTGCTGGCCTTGTCCTTGTTGGCCCTGTCCCTGCTGACCTTGCCCTTGCTGGCCCTGACCTTGTTGGCCTTGCTGACCCTGTTGCGGGTTGGCGTTGTCCTGATTCATTCCGGGCGGCTGCGACTGCTCGTTTTGCCCCGGCTGTTGAGTCGCGTTTCCGTCTTGCTGTTGCGCAGAGTTCCCACTGTTTTCGCCCGGTTGCTGCGTTTCAGTCACGCCCTCGCCGGGAGCATCCGATGGCATTGGGTCGCCTGGATTTTTACCCGGCTCGTCGCCCTTCGCACCGTCCGAATTTCCGTCGCCCGATTTTCCACCGTCTTGTTGAGGGTTATCTTCCCCGTTGGCAGGCTCGCCCTTGTTTTCTGATTCGCCGTTGGCACCCTTCTCTGATGCCCCTGATGGATCAGTCGTTTCCGGTCCCTTGTCTCCATCGGCCTGATCAGAACCGTCCGCTTTGGGGCTGTCCGGAGTGCTGCTGTCGGCTGCGGCGTCTGGTTTGTCGCCGCTCATTTCGGGCGCACTCGGCGACTTTGCGCCGGGATCGCCACTGTCGGGCGAATCTATGTCGGGCTGATTAACTCCGGGCTGCTCGTTGCCCGTCGAGTCAACGCCTAGCCGTTCTCCGGCTGTCTTTGGATCTGAGTTCTGATCCGCTGGCTGGTTGGTGGGTTCCGTCCCGGTTTCCGACATCTCAGCGTCGTTCCCTTTGTCGCGGAAGTGCTCCAGCAGCTTTTGCAACGCCTCGTTGTCGGTCGCCTTCTTCTTATCCTGGCTGCCGGAATCGTCTGGCTCCGACGAGCCGTCAGGTGTTCCTTCTATATCTTTGGATGGATCCTCGTTCTTATCAGAACCGCTGGCTGAGTCTGCTTTCTCGCCTTCCGTTCCTTCAGTGTTTGGATCTTCGTCAC
Source organism: Fuerstiella marisgermanici (assembly GCF_001983935.1). Taxonomy (GTDB): domain Bacteria; phylum Planctomycetota; class Planctomycetia; order Planctomycetales; family Planctomycetaceae; genus Fuerstiella; species Fuerstiella marisgermanici. The sequence continues at coordinate 8,867,307 of NZ_CP017641.1, forward strand.
CGGTGGCAGAATCCGATTTCGAACGGCCTTTGTCACTCGGTTCAGACTCAGTTCCTTCACCCGTTCCGTCGGTCGTTTTCGAACTCGTTCCGGCACCGTCGCCGTCCTCAGACTCAGTCGCCTCATCACCACCTTCGCCTGACGGAGCTTCGCCTTCAGACGGTGCTTCTTCCTGCGAAGGATCGTTGGCGGCGTCATCGCGAGTGCCACTTTCCTGCATCTGCTGGCGTTGGTGTTCTTTGTCCTGTCGCAACCGTTCCTGAACTTCCTGTGGCGTCACCGGTGCTTCGACGATTAACTGCAAAGTGCCGGTGCGCGACTGAGTTCCCAGCAGCGGCTTGTTGTCTCGAGCGGTTACGAAGTACGTCACGATGTCGCCGGGTTTCAGGTCGAGGTGGCCGAGATCGAATTCGCGCGTTCCCTGCCACTTTTTCCGAGGCGTCATGCGAGTTGCGTCGTACAACAATTCCGGTGTCCGCATCTGTCCGCCGACCTCGTAATGCAGTTCAACAGAACGCAGCAGAAAATCCGGATCTTCGGCTTCGACCAGCATCGGAATGATCGCATTCGCGGGAACTCGCAAATCTCGGATCGGGTCCAGCAGCCGTACAATTGGCGCCTGGTCAGGGCGCACCTTTACGGCATAGACGGTCGGCGAAGGATCTTTGCGACCGTCGCGGTCTTCGACTTCAATTCGATAAAACGTAGGCGACGTCCCGTCTTCCCGAAGATTCAGCGGGAAATGGCCGGTGATCATCGTGCCATCGACGTTCAACTTCACTTCTTCGGCTGGAATCGCAAACGTTGCATCATCGCTGAATTTCAGGATGGCTCTTTTGAGTGGGACATTGGATTCGGCCGTGAGGTCGATTTGCGAACCTTCCCAAACATCGATATTGCCATGCCGAACAGTGCGTTCAGGCAGTTCGGTGTAGGAAGGATATGCGTAGTGCAGTTCCGTCACACTCACACGCGGCGGTTGAGAAACCGTGATGTGAAAATCCTGTGACACTGCATCGCCGGCCGTCACGGTGTACGTCAGGTTTTGTTGAATGCCGCGGTCAGATTCGCCCACCATAAGGACTCGAAACCGTCCAGTATCGTCCGTGGGTTGCATCGCCATCTGCTGATCAACGTAGGTTTCGTCCTGCGTTGTGTACGTCACGAGTACCTCTTCGGGGATCCGGCCTCCGATGTCGGCAATGATCTCAAGCTGCCGGCCCGCATCGATCGTGGCGTCGCCTGGCGAAACTTTCAGAATACGACTCGTGGTTGCAACGGCCGCCTTTGACAGTGTCAGCGGGCGCAGCAGGTTCATCGATTTTGGACTGAACACCGCGTACAGGCACGTGACGAAGACCATCACAAACAAAGTGATTCCCAGTTGCATCAGCCAACGACGGTCGATCGCTTCGTCAATGTTGATTTGAGACAACCGCACGGCCGCTCGTTTTTCGATCGTTCGTTTGATCGATTCTGAAGACTTCATGCCTGCGGCGTTCAGGTCCACAACGCTAAGTAGGGCCCCGGCGAATTCGGAGTCTTCCTTGTCCAACATGCGAGCCGCGTACAGCGGATGAATCTCGCGAGTCCACGGGCGAATGACATACCGAAACACGATGTACGCGCAGGCGATCAATACCACTCCCAACATGATCGCTCGAGTTAGCGGCGCAAAGCCGCCGGTGACAACCCAGTGGTCGAAAAACGTGAAGACCAGCACGTAGCCAATTAACAGAACGCCCGCCAGCAGCAGCGCGGTGAGCAATTCGGTCCACTTGATGCGATTGCGCGCGACGCCGATCTGGTAGTCGATGAATTCATCGCAATCGGCATACGGACTGGATGGATCGGCAACCGTTGACATAAAAATTCCCTGTGGGGCTTACCTTCAACCTGATTCTCTGCAGAACAACCGAGGCCAGCCTGCCGCGAATGGGTAAAGTTTTGGCTGCCACTCGCCTTCATTCAGAAACGAGTATCCCGCCGATGTGTCTGACCTATTGTCTATAATTGGTGTGCTGCAGACAAATTATATCGTCACCCACAGATGGTGCAGACAAAAAGAACTCGGTTTCGAGCCATTGCGCGGCTCAAGCGACGACAAAACGCAGCGAAACAGAAAGCTACCAGACGGTCGGCACGTACGGCTGGCGATCGCTGTAATTCGTACAACCAACCCGGCGGCCGGTCGATTTGAAGGCGGTCGGTGAATAGACCGGGAATTGCTGCAGACCGGCCGGTTGGCGACCGAAGTCGAAGAAGATGGACTGTACCGGCACTTCCTGCCGGTTCGCTGCTACCTAAATCACCTTCTTAGGCAACCATGCATCCGGATCGCAAAATCGGTGTCGCGATGGGAATCCTACTTGTCGGCGTTGTTGCGGCTTTGTTTTTCCGCAACGAGCCGCTGCAGGACGATGGTGCGCTGACCGTACGCCGCGAACGCGAGCTTAACGATCGGCTGCGTGAACGAGATGTGGCCGTGTACCTCGATTCTGACGAACCAGCTCCGGAAGCCGCTGAAGACGATCCCAGTCTGCGGCTGGAGGAAATTCTGGCTCAAAATCCTGCCACCCGTTCAACGCCGGTGCCCGTGCTTCGTGACGGAATGGCTGTCGGAACAACGCCTGCTTCTACCCCGCCAGTGACCCAGCCACCTCTGCGTTTTGAACCTCCAACAGACACCATTCGCACGACCGACGATGGCGAATCAGAATCGGACGGCGACGCGGCAGTTGCATCGTCGGGAACTTCGTCATCGTCAGGACCGACGTCGCCGGAACCAACGTCCGCACAAAAAGCCAGGCAGGTCGAGTACCAGGAGTACACGGTGCAGTTTGGCGATACCTTGTCGGAGATCTCTGAGAAATTCCTGGGATCGCAGGGGCGCTACCGCGAAATTTACGAAGCGAATAAAGACCGCATGGCCAGCCCCGACCGTTTGCAGGTTGGCAAGGCGATTCGAATCCCGCGCGTTATTCGCTAGATCGTTCCGGCTGGTTGGACCAGGCTGGCGGCGGCACGCTGAATTCTCGCAGTTCTCCGTTTCGATCGTGCAACGCGATCTTCCATGCGTGCAGACACATCGGCGGATCATCGGTCCCCAGCGTAAAGTTCCGGCCGGTCTCGCCATCGGACAAGTACGCCGGGTCGCCCATGATTGGGTATCCCAGATGCCACAGGTGCAGACGGATCTGATTTGTACGGCCCGTTAATGGCGTGACCTTCAACACAGTCGATCCGTCGTCGCATCGATGTAGAACTTCGAATTGAGTACTCGCCGTCAGTCCATCGGCTTCGTCAATTAGCCGGAGTCCGGATTCGCCCGGACGCGACGAGATCGGTGCATCGCATTCGAATGCGTCGTCCGTCGGATGTCCGATGACTCGCGCAAGGTAGGTCTTGGAAACGGTCCGTTTTTCGAATTGCGGCTGAACGACTTTTGCCACGTTTCGTTTGCGGCACAGCACCAGCACGCCGGACGTGTTTGCGTCCAGACGGTGGACAATCAGCGGATGTTCGGGCCGGTACAGTTGATCCAGAATGTAGTGCAACGTGTTGCGATTGAAACGCCCGGACGCGTGCAACGGCAGTGGCGCGGGCTTGTTGATCACCACAAACTGGTCGTCTTCAAACACGACTTCGATGGCGTTGCTGACGTCAGGTTCGACCGTGCCAGGCAGAAGGTTTTCGAACCGTTCGCCGCCGCGGACGACGCGATCCGGTGACAGAGGCAGCGTTTCCGGCGGCGGAGACTTCTTGCGTCTTCGGCGACCGTGCCGTTCGCCCGGCACGATTTCGGACGATTCAATCTTTCGTCGCCATTCGTCGCGGTCCACCTGCGGATGCCATTCGGCGACAAAATTCAGCAGCGTATAGCCATCGAATCGCTGCGGTACGTTCAGCGGACGCTTGTTGAAGTACGGCTGACTGCCCGGCAGCGGTGAAATGATCTTCTGCAATTGAGCGTTTCGATCCTTCAGGCGATCCGCCATGATTTCGTCCGGTTCGCGATAGCAGCGCGGACATGACACTCCCGCCTCGTAGCGTTCTGATTGCTGGTCTTCCGGTGAGACGACTTCCTGGCAAACGTAGCACTGAGTGTGTTCGGTTTCCTGTAATGTTGGATCCACGGCGACTCGCTGATCAAACACGAAGCAGTCGCCGTCGTAGTGGTCGCCGCCGCATTCTTCGAAGTACTTCAGGATGCCGCCTTCCAGCTGAAACACTTTCTGAAACCCGGCCTGCTCCATATATGGCCCGGCCTTTTCGCAACGAATGCCGCCCGTGCAGAACATGACGACGGGTTCGTCCTTCAGTCGTTCCGGCAGCCGAGCAACGGCGTCGGGAAAGTCGCGAAAGTTGTCGACGCCGGCCGGGATCGCATTTTCAAACGTGCCGACTTCGATTTCATAATCGTTGCGTGTGTCCAGAAGATGGACGGGGCGACCTTCGTCCAGCCACTTTTTCAATTCCAGTGCTGGTAGCTTCGGCGAACTCCTGTTGATCGGATCCACGCCTTCGACGCCGAACGCGATGATCTCTGATTTGATTTTGATCAGCATCCGAGTGAACGGCTGGTACTCGCTAAGACTCTCCTTCACTTCCAAATCTGCAAACGCCGGATCGCGGCGAATTGTGGCCAGAAATTCGTCCATCGGCTCACGAAGTCCGGCCAGGAACAGGTTAATGCCCTCGGGGCTAAGCAGGATCGTGCCGCGCAGGTCACAGCGTTCGACCAAATCTCGCAATTCGCTTCGGCGCTGTTCAAGTTTTTCCAGGCGGACAAACTTGTAGGCCGCGATATTGACGACCGGGCTGTCAGTTGGAGTGGAAACGATTTCGGAAGCTGTGGACATGATCGGATACGACTGGAAGAAAACCTGGGACGCCGATGTTAGCGTGCCTGTTAGTGTGGAATCTGCTGAGGATACACGCGTGGGAATCGCAGGCAAAACCCAATGCGGATTCTAATCCTGTGGGAATCGCCAAGTACTTGGAATCCTGCGAGCATCTCCGTAGAATCAGGGGCTCTGTTTTACCATCAAACGGGTGATAAACTCGATCTTTTTCAAGGGAGCTGACATGAAGAAAACAGCATTGGTCGCGGCCGTATTTATTGCGGCAACAAGCCTGCTGTCTGCTGAAGACGCCGTCAACGTAACGCTGGGAATCGATGACCTCACGTCCGGCATCCCGGGGCACGGGCCACTGAAAAATGATGAACTCAAAGCCTGGCTGGACAACGAAAGCAATCATCAAACGCTAAACGTGGACCTCCCGCTCGGCATGAGCCTGGGCCGCAGCCAGATTAAAGGGCTGAAGGAAAATCCGCTCACGCGAGCCAAAATTGAGCTCGGACGCCAGTTGTATTTTGATCCGCGTCTGTCGTCTGACACAACGATCAGCTGTGCGACCTGCCACCACCCTCAGGAAGGCTATTCTCGCCACACGCGGTTTGGCGTCGGTGTTGAAGCCCTCGAAGGCGGACGAAATTCTCCCGTTAGTTATAACCGAATTCTCAGCAACGAGCAGTTTTGGGATGGCCGCGCGGCATCGCTTGAGGAGCAGGCAATTGGCCCCATCGCCAACCCCATCGAAATGGGTAACACGCACGAAAAGTGTGTTGCCGATCTGCTGAAGATCCCGGGATATAAGATGCAGTTCGACAGGATCTTTCCTGACGAAGGTCTGACCATCGACACGGCCGCGAAAGCAATTGCCTCATTCGAACGAGCCATCGTGACCGGCCCGACGCCGTACGATTATCGTGAATCATTCCGCCGCTTCGCCAATCTGGAGGCGGAAGATCTGGAGGACATGAAAGAAGACGACCCGGAACTGTATGCAGAATACGAGGAAGCGAAAAAAGCAGTCGCCGAGAACCCAATGTCGGTCAGTGCCATTCGCGGTCAGGAGCTGTTCTTCGGCAAAAAGGCTGGCTGCAGCAATTGCCATGTCGGAGCTAACCTGGCTGATGAGCTATACCACAATCTGGGGATCGGCATGGAAAAGGACGAACCAGATCTGGGTCGCTACGAAGTGACGAAGATGGAGAAAGATAAAGGTGCGTTTAAGACGCCCACCATTCGAAACGTCGCTTTGTCTGCCCCGTACATGCACGACGGAAGTCTGGCCACACTTGAGCAGACTGTCGAACACTACAACAAAGGTGGCACACCAAATAAGTGGCTTAGTGACAAGATCACGCCGCTAAAGCTGACGCCGCAGGAGAAGCTGGATCTGGTCGAATTCATGCGGGCCTGCACGGGATCGTTCCCGAAAGTTTCGCCCGGTCGATTGCCAGAATAAATCGGCATTAGAAAGTGAACAGCCGCCAACGGTATAACGTCTGTGGCGGTGTGATAGCGGTACCTCTCCCGCAGTTTGCTGTGGGAGAGGTCCATCGGATGGCGAGCATCGAGCTCGAGCTGAACTTGAGCGGCTAAGTGCAGGAGAGAACGCGATCTCCATCGCGCTTTGCCGCTCACCTGCTTAATGGGCACAGCCGCGCGAACGACACCGCGTCAGCTGCCCGCGAACGTGTTGACGGACCTTGCAGTGCATTCTCGCGAATGCTGCGCGAGTCGCGACGGCTATTATTCCCGAGTCGCTGATTTGATGAATTCGCGAAACTCAGGCTCCACTTTCTTCACCTGATCGACCGGGCCGGTCAGCTTTAGAAAATAGCCCTGGTCCGGCAGGTTGACGACAACGCCAATCATCCGCCAGCCGTCTTCCGGTTCACGTCCGAACCCGGCCGCAAAACGGCCTTCCATGTCGATCAGTGTGGCGTCGGCTTTGGCCACCTGCAGAGTCTCTGTGACTTCATCCCGAGACGCCTCAACCTGTCCACGCCAGCGGTCAAGATTCGCTTCAATGCCGCCGCCGGACCGAGACAGCGTGAGTGTCACATCGGGGCCAGCGTCGGGCATCTGGAATTTGGCGGAAATGATGCCCATCTGGAATTGAGAAAGAGCCACCTTCTCCCAGTTGGAAGGAACGACAAATTCCAGACCGTCAAAGCCCTGACGTTCTGAATCGGCCACGACTGGTGTGTCGGAAGCAGCAACGTGTTCTTCCTCAGGCGGAGCGTCGTCTGTCGCCGTTTTTACGGGTGGCACCGGCGCCTCTGAACCCGATTCGGCGCAACCGATGGTGGCGGTGCTGATCACAGTGCCCCCCACCAGCAACAACAGAATTCGCACAGGTCTCAGGCAATCAGGCATTGATCTACTTAACAGGTAAATGGGTGAAGAAAGTATGGTCCCGTCAACGAACGAGACACCCGAAAGCGTATTCGGCAGCGAACTTAGCTGTGCTGCTGGCGGTCACGCAGGCGGTGACTGACGCGGTTTAGCAGATGCAGGTCGTTGTTGCTGAGGGATTCGCGGCCATGCACGTGGATCTTCTGCAGAATGCGATCCATCTGCTCTTCTTCCCGCTGCCGTTCTTCCAGTTCGCTGTCGCGCTGCTCCTGCTCACGCTGATTTCGCCAGCGTTCGAGCACTTCTGCATGTGAGCCTGTGCTATCCGCATCCGCTCCGAAATAACCGTCACGAAGGCCGAGAGAATCAGAGAACTCATCACTGCCCGAATCACCGAAGTCATAGTCCGCAAACTCGTCCTGCGATTCGACACTCTCATACCACCGCATATTTTCGTGCAAGTGCAGCAGTAACACGAATGAAGACAGGGCCACCACCACGCTGGAGTCAACAACAAAGCCAACGACGATACCCATCAGTCCGAAAACCAGGCCCAGTCGCACCATTAAGTCCCGGCCTTCAACGTCGGCAAAGCGGGACGTCAGATAAGTTCGCAGCAGGACTCCACCGTCGAACGGCGTCACCGGAATGATGTTAATGGCAAACATCATCACATTAATCAGGAAAGCCATGCGACAGACAGTGGTCGCCAATGCTTCGCCGACCGGAATCGTGAACATGACCAGCGGATTTAGCAGTGAGGCGGCCTCCGGCAGCGGCAGTGTCAGCAAACAGCTGACGGCCAGCAACAGGTTAGTCAACGGGCCGGCCAGCATGGTCTGGACATGGTCCTGCCAGTAGCCACGTCCGTAAGGTTCTTCCAGTCCACCCAGCGGCCACAAATGGACCTCATCCATTTCACCGCCCGTCGATCGAGCGACAACAAGGTGAGCCAGTTCGTGAAGCAGCGCGCTGAAAAGCAGCAGCCCTGAGGCCAGCAGGCCATATTGCACACTGCCCAGCCGCCAGATAATGGCGAGGGCAGTCACCGGAAACAAAAAGCTGATTCGAAACCGGGAGCCACCGAGCCGGCCGACCGGGAATCCGAATGTGAGGATTGTATCGGTTGCGTACATGAACCGGATTGTAACGCGCCAGAACCCGGATGCGAGTACGTTCGGGTGAAATTTTCAATCGCGATGTTCAGCAATCTTTTCGTTTTGCCAAGGTTGTACCTCGACCTTTGAAAAGCAGCGTGGCAATTGACGGCATAAATCGGTCGGCTACGATTAGTGCTCTGAAAGCAGCCGCAAGCTGGCAAACATGAGCGGCGGTAGCAGGACCTCCCTCAATTCGTCACCAGGCCAACTGTCGGGCAAAACAGCACGTCGGTGATCAAAGAAGACAGAGCAAGAATTCGGAAAGCTGCGATTATGGAACAGGACGAAATCCTTCTTGACGCGGAAGAACGCATGGAAAAAGCGGTCGACCACTTTGCGTCGTCACTGACTGGTATCCGCACAGGCCGCGCGAATCCCGGGTTGGTCGATTCCATCAAAGTCGACTACTACGGATCACCGACGCCGCTAAAGCAAATTGCCAATGTCAGCGTCCCTGAACCTCAGCAGATCATGATTCGCCCGTTTGACGTGACGAGTCTTGATGAGATCGCAAAGGCCATTCAAAACAGCGATTTGGGTATGGCTCCCAACAACGATGGCCGAGTTGTTCGCCTGAACGTGCCGCCGTTGTCCACAGAACGCCGCACGCAGTTGGTTGGGCGAGTCAAAGAGCTGGCTGAAGAAGCGCGAGTTTCAATTCGCAACATCCGCCGAGACGCAAATAAGCACGCGGATCAGGCGGAAAAAGACAAATCGATGTCTGAAGACGACCGCGAGCAGACCAAGGAGAAAGTTCAGGAGTTGACGAAAAAGTACGAAGGAACGGTCAACAAAGATGCGGAAGCCAAAGAAAAAGAAGTCATGAACGAGTAGTGCCGTCGGAATGGTGTGCGAGTCTTGTGACGACGATGAATTTGAAAAACCACCGATCGGCCTTACGTGCCGTGATGAACTGACACAAAAGGGAATGAGTTGTCACATCCGAAACTGTTGAAAAAACTGAAGCCGGACCCAAAGCCGAAACTTTCCTGGGAAGAACGCGTCGTGTTGATGCGGCGAATGCGCAACCGACGCCGAAAGACTCGAAGCTGAATATTTCGTCTCTGGCCAACTTGCACATGTGTGAGTCAAATCCCAAGACCTCCGGCCTTATGGCGACAAACAAAACATGCCCCGCAGCATCAAGGCCGCGGGGCATTTTTGTGGACGGCCAGTCGAACGATTTTACGTAACGTACGTTAGGTGTTCTTACAGCGTTTCACGCTGACCTGTGGCCGCAGAAATCGGTAATTGTTCTACGTGGGCCGGTTGCCACGAGCCAGAACCGTCCACAACAAAACGTAAATTGCTCTAGTCACTTTCCGTCAGCTGACCGCATGCTTGATAACGACAATGACGTGCCAGACCTGCACGCCCGACTCGCGTCAACCGCTCGGTCCCGCCGCGCCGGCCGCCTGAAAAGTTCGGAAACGATTTCCGTCTCCGTCGGTGCTCTGGCGGCACTGGTTCATCTCGGAGCGTTAGACACCGCCACTCGTCACGTGCGAGAAATTCAGTGGCTGGTGCAACTGACGATGGTTTGGTTGTGCGTCAGCCGGCTGATCCGATTTGTTGACAACTTTCGACCGGCCGAAGTTTTTCGCGACATCCTGAACGCTCGATTGCCGGTTCCGGCCATCTGGCTGGTCGGGACGGTTGTGATCAAGGTCGCGGGATCTTCAGGCCATGGCGTCGGTTTGTATTGGTCTGAGATCGCCGTTGGCACTGCCGCAGTCGTCACGCTGCTGTCCGCTCTTCGACGTTTGGCCGCCGAAACTCACAATTCGGCCGTGCTACTCGCTGGATCGTTTCTGGTTGTAATCTCAATCGGCACCGCCGCGCTGAAGCTTCCCGCCTGTCGCGCGAGTGACGAAAATGGCAACGCTCAACCCGCCGCAGAGTGGGATGTTGCTTTGTTTACGGCGACCAGCGCTAGTTGCGTGACGGGGCTGATTGTGAAGCCCACGGGCAGCTACTGGAGTCCAACCGGTCACGCTGTGATCTTGTGCCTGTTCCAGATTGGTGGCCTGGGGATTCTCACCTTCGGTGCGTTTCTGGCGGTTCTCAGCGGCCGACGCGGACTTCAGTTCCGAGAAGCTCGCACGCTGCGTGAGATGCTCGACGCAGACAGCGTGCAAAGGTCACGCCGACTGCTGTTAACGATTCTGTTGTTTACACTCGTGGTCGAAGCGGTCGGCGCCGCGTCGCTGCTAAGCCTTTGGCCGGAACTGCCTTTGCTGCAACGCATCTGGCACGCCGTGTTTCATTCGGTCAGCGCGTTTTGCAACGCCGGGTTCTCACTGCGAGACGATGGCTTCCAGGGCTGGGGGACACGCTGGCCGGTGTGGGGGCCGGTCACAATGCTGATCATTCTGGGCGGCCTTGGGTTTTCCGTCGTCCACGATTTGTGGGTTTGGTGTTGGCAACATTCACGACGGCAAAAGGCGACTCCCCTGTTCCGCCGCATCGGTATGCGACCGCGGTTGAGTTTGCATTCCAAGCTTGTGCTGTGGTCCACGGTTGTGTTGCTGGCGGGCGGAGCGGTGTGCTGGTTTGTGTTGGAATCAATTCCTGCAGAAGCCGGCGGTTCCGTGTCAGCGCGAGTCGCAGACGCATGGTTTCAGTCGGTCACGTTTCGGACGGCCGGATTCAACACGGTCGACCACGCAGCGATGCAACCGGCAACCAAGCTGATGGCCATCTTCCTGATGTTTGTCGGGGCTGCCCCGGGGTCGACCGGCGGCGGCGTCAAGACGGTCGTTTTTGCAATCACGATGCTAAACATCTGGGCCGTTTTTCGAGGCCGGGACCACGTCGAAATATTTGGACGATCGATTCCCGCCAACCAGGTGTCTCGATCGCTGTCAATGATTGCAGTCGGTACCTTCATTGTGTTGGGTACGACGGCATTGCTGACGATTTTTGAACGAGAGCCCGACCGGTTTCTGGACCACATGTACGAAGCCACGAGTGCGTTTGGCACGGTCGGCGTTTCTGCCGGCGTCACGTACGGCCTGTCGACGCCGTCGCGACTTCTGATCTGCGTCGTCATGTTTCTTGGCCGAGTCGGCCCGATCACTCTGCTGCTCGCCATGGCCTCACCGGGCGAGTCGACTCGATACAGCTATCCGGAAGAACGAGTGAGCCTCGGCTGATGCACCTGTGATAAACGTCGAACGGACAGCGGCGCGGCAGTGCTTCTTGAAACCAGAATCAAACCGCCGGCCCAACGGATTAGCTTTCCGTACGCCCAGGGAATATTCCTACAGCGTATCACGCTGACTTGTGGCCGCGGAAATCGGTTTTTGTCCTACGTGGGCCGGTTCCCACGAGCCAGAACCGTCCACAGCAAAACGTAAATTGCTCTAAGCCATCTCAAGCCCGTCCATCGTGCCTGCCGCGTCTGCGAACTCGTCCGTTTCTATGCCCAGTCTTTGCAGCATGGAAACGTAGAGCTTCGGCAACGGATAGTTATTGTCACTGTCGAACTGCAAGTGCTGACCGTGACGGAAGCCTCCGCCAGCCAGAAGGATGGGCATGTTCTTTGTGTCGTGGCTGCTGGCGTTACCGAGGTTCGATCCGAACAACACCATCGTGCTGTCCAACAGAGTCGATCCGCCTTCTTGAGACGCCGTAAGTTTGCTGAGGAACCGGCCAAGCGATTTGATCATTTCAGTTTCCACAATCGTCAGCTGTTCAATCTTGGTCGGATCCTTGCCGTGATGAGACAGCATGTGATAATCCGTGTCGACTCCGGGAATCGTCGGCACGGCGTTCATGCCCGTGTCGTAGAAGGTGATGAAGCGAGTCGAATCGGTTTCCAAAGCCAGATGCATCATGTCGTATATCAGATCGGCTCGTTCAATCATCTTTGTGCGGTCCGGTTCGTCACGTGGCGCGGCAACGTCAACTTTTGGCTTCGGCCGGTGCTCCCACGCTTCGGCCTTCACCAGACGTTGCTCGGCTTCGCGAACGGCATTGAAGTATTGGTCGATCTTGTCACGATCGCGGCCGCTTAGTTTCTGCTGCATGCGGTTCGCTTTGTCCATCACCACATCCAACACGCTTTGTCCATCTTTCAGTCGCTGGACCTGGTGAGCCTTTTCCGACGGTTTGCCTTCGAGAAACAATTGTTTGAAAACTCGGGATGGAAAACTGGTGGCAGGAATTTCAACGCCGGAACGGGACCACGACAAGCCGGGACCGGAACTCGTCAGCGACAGTGAACGAAAACGCGTTTCTGCGCCCAGTCGGTCAGCGGCGTACTGGTCCAGTGAAATGGAGTTCTGAAAACCAGCACTGTTCGGGTGTTTGGCCGCTGTCAGAAACGATTTGCCCGATGCATGTCCGCCTCCGACTTCGGGATGACTGCTGCCGGAAATAAACGTGAAGTTGTCACGATGCTCTTTCAAAACTTGTAGGTACGTGGGAAGTTCGTAGTCACGACCAGCTTGTTGCGGAACGATATTTGGCCCGTGCAGCCCAAGCCCCACGTTCACAGCGACCATGCGTCGCCTGCTCGTGGCCGTGTCGGAAAACGCAGCGGGTTGAGTCGCCTCCAGCAGCGGGAGACTAACGGCAACGCCGGATGCTTGAAGCAAAGTTCGTCGAGTGAGTGATGGCATGAAACTTCTTTCGGACTTTTTCGTTGCTCGGTTGCTCTTTAATCAAAGGCCACGGAGCAACCGTTGGCTGTGTGACGGCGAGGCACGCATGGTCATGGTCTTTGCAACAAATCGCTCTGGACAACTTCATGCACCAACGTGCGGAAGCCGTAATTTTGGGCAGCGATGTTCTTCACGATTTGTTCAATCACAAGGCGATCCGAAAAACCAACGCGACGACCCAGGGCGTACGTGATGAGTTTTTCTGTGAGACCTCGGGCGATTGATTCCTGGTCCTGTAAGAGGATTTGCTTAAGCTCGCGAATGTTGCGAAAGGCCGTGCCATCCGGAGTTTGGCCTGTTGCATCGACCGGCCGCCCGATCCGATATCGCACCCAGGCGAACGTGTTTGGATCCTGCCCGAAGCTCGGACGTTCGCCTTCGCCCAGTGTTCGATAACGGTCTCGATAGCCACCGATCACGTCAAAGTTTTCCAACGCAAAGCCGGCCGGATCGATCTTGTTGTGGCATGCTGCACACGATTCCACGTTTCGGTGTTTCGCAAGCTGTTCTCGCAGCGTCGTCGCACCGCGAATATCAGGTTCGACGGATCCGACGTTTGATGGCGGCGGAGAAACATGCTGCCCCATGATGTTCTCCAGCACCCACATGCCTCGAGTGACCGGCGACGTATTCGTGCCGTTGGCCGTGACCTTCAACACGCTGGCTTGAGTCAGGACTCCGCCTCGCACGCTGTCTTCGGGCAAGTCAACCTTGCGGTAAATCGTATGGCCATGGATACCGGGGATGTTGTAGTGCTTCGCGAGGCGTTCGTTCAGAAACGTGAAGTCGGAGTCGACGAAGTTCATCAGGCTTAGGTTCTGGTGCAACACTTCGTTGAAGAACAGGCGAGTTTCTTCGATCATTGAAATCTGCAGTAATTCGTCGAATTCAGGATACAAGTTCGCATCTGGCGATGTGAAATTGATGTCTCGCAAGTCCAGCCATTGCCCCACGAAATTTTCTGTGAAGGCTTTCGAGCGGTCATCTTTCAACAGGCGTTCGACCTGTTGTTGCAACACCTCGGCGTCGTTCAAACTGCCCGCGTCGGCTAGAGCCAGCAGTTCGTCGTCCGGCAAGGACGACCACAGGAAGTATGACAGCCGAGAGGCAATCGCGTGTTGGCTGATCTGTTCGGTGGCCGGCTCATCTAAAAACAGAAACTCGGGCGAACACAGGATCGCTTTCAACGCCAGCCTTAAAGCGCCTTCGAAACTCCGGTCTGCCGCCAACGCTGATTCGACCAAATCGAAGTATGGTGTCATTTCTTCAGCGGAAACCGGGCGACGAAAGGCTTTGGGAGTAATGCGATTCAGAATTTGCTTTGCATCGTCCAGGGTCGCAATTTCCGGATCAACGTCGCCAAACAGCGCTGCACGGCTGGGTGGCGGCCATTCTTCCAATGGGCCTTCGATGGTGATATCGCCGATTTCAAGCCCGGGCTCAGGGTAAGTGTCGGCATCTTTGCGAGTATCGCGCGTTCCGTAACACTTTGGTTGAAAGGTCCCGTTGTCTTCAACCAGGCGATCGGTAAATTGAATTGTTGTCCATTCCGGCGGAACGTCGTAATACCCGACGACGTGTTTTTCTCGCCGCCCAACGATCGTGTCGCCACCGTAAATTCGCAAGGTCACCGGTTTGTCACTCTGAATGGCTCGCACCTGCAGCGTTCCGCGGTAGGTGCCGGCAGGCGGGCGTTCGCGAGCGAAATTCACCAGATTGGTGGGGCAGTAGTTCGATTGGAATATGACCAACCCTTTGTCCGTTCGGCGAAACATTTTTCCAATCTGTTTGGCATTAAACAGCTTGCCATCGTGAGTCGACTGCGTTGCGAGGTTGGTTTTGTGTTGAATGTACTTTGGCTTCTTTGATGGACCAAACACAGCGTCCAGCACAATATCCGCCGCCTCTAAATACGCCTGAGCTGCCTCAGCCGAAACCGCCAGTCCTTCGCCAACGTTGTCAAAGCCAGATGTGGACGTGTCCTGGGGCAGAGTCTGGTTCACGACGACGAAGATGCCAAACAGATCGCGAACCGTGTTCTCGTACTCGATCCGATTCAAACGCCGGAATACGACATCGTTCTGCCGCCGATGGGCCATCGTTAAGGCGTCGCTCAAAATGTTGAGCGTGTTCTTGACTTCCGCAGGTTTGGGGCGAAGCTGGCCTTTCGGCGGCATTTCGCCATTCGCAATGCGATCGTGAATCAGCGTCCATCGCCGCGTTGCTTCCGCGTCCGAGAGCTCCGTTTTCAAGGCTGACAAATCGAGTTCACCGTCGCCGTCGGAGTCGCCGTGACAGTCCAGGCAATGAGCTGTAAAAAATGGCTGCAGTTGCTGGTGCCACGGATCCGCACAGGCGGTTGACGGCACGCTGGTGACGGCGATGGCTAGTAGCAAGGCTGTTTTCATCCCGCGATTGTACCGTTCCGCCGGATGACACTCCAGAGCCGATCAGGTCTCACGCAGTGCGACAACGACAATCAGCGTCTGCAAACACTTCTCAAAAGCAACACGTTTCGCTATAGAAATGCTTCCCGCCGGTCACGGCGTAAACTGGCTGCGACCCAATGCTCACCACGTCTCCAAGGACTGCAGAAAAGATGGCCACCGACGAATTACCGGAGAAACAAGAACGCCGTTCGCTACTGACGGAAATGCGAACCGCCGAAGATTGGTGGGCCATCTGGTGCGGAGCTTTGTTACTTCTGATTGCCTTCGCTGTCGTCTGGGTAAATCGCCCGGATAATATTGCTGAAACTCTTGCGGCCAACGAAGAAATCAAGATTTCGAACCCGCTGAAACCGTGGCTGGCCAAGCCAGGTTCGTGGACCGATTCGCCTCTGCATGCCTTTTCGAAGCCAGCGGTCGACGATGCACCGGCGACGCACACCTGGCTAGGAATTCTCGGTGTGTTCGCCGTCATCGCAGTGTTGTTCGGCCTGGCGATGCAGATTCGCAGCAGGTCGGGCGCGGCCTTTTTGAAGGCGTTCCCATTCATTTTTCTGCTCGCGACACTCGCCTACACAATGGCTGGGCACAGTGTGGTGAAGGCCTACAACCTGGAATACGCCTTGTGGGCTCTGCTGGTCGGACTCATTATCAGCAACACGGTCGGCACGCCGAACAGCTTGAAGGCGGGAGTGCTGACCGAATTTTACATTAAGACGGGGCTCGTGCTTCTGGGCGCAGAGGTCCTGATGTCTCGGTTGATGGCACTTGGATTGCCCGGCATCTTCGTGGCGTGGGTTGTGACGCCGATTGTTCTCATCAGCACCTACATTTTCGGGCAGAAGGTCCTGAAGATCGAATCGCGATCGTTGAACATGGTGATCTCAGCCGACATGTCTGTTTGCGGTGTGTCAGCCGCCATTGCGACGGCGGCTGCGTGCAAGGCTAAGAAAGAAGAATTGTCACTCTCGATCGGCATGTCGCTCACTTTTACAGTGATCATGATGATCGTCATGCCGATGGTCATCACGGCCACCGGAATGGACGAAGTGCTCGGCGGTGCGTGGATGGGCGGCACGATCGATTCGACTGGGGCCGTCGCCGCGGCCGGAGCGGCTCTTGGTGAACGAGCGATGGAAGTCGCTGCCACTGTGAAAATGATTCAGAACATCCTGATCGGCGTCACTGCTTTTTGTGTGGCGGTTTACTGGACGACGAAGGTCGAAGCTGATGAATCCGGCGCGAAGCCGAGCCTGATGGAAATCTGGTATCGGTTCCCAAAATTCGTGCTTGGCTTCGTGGTCGCGTCGATCTTGTTCTCCATTCTGCATTCCACAATGGCGGCCGGGCCCGAGATCGTGGATTCCGTGATCAAGGGCAGCACAAAAACATTCCGAGGCTGGTTCTTCTGCCTGGCCTTCGTGAGTATCGGGCTGGACACCAACTTTCGCGAACTGCTGCCTCACCTGAAAGGCGGCAAGCCGTTGATTCTGTATGTTTGCGGTCAGTCACTTAACCTGTGCCTGACGCTGTTCATGGCGTGGCTCATGTTCCACGTCGTGTTCAAAGACATGGTGCAGGAGTTGGTGAAATGATGTCGCAGGCAGAATCGCCGTCCGGCGCACATCAGACGTCAACCGCTTCCGTCGCCTCAGGCCCGGCACGGTTGGTGGTGTGCGTGAGCTTCATTGCAGTGGTTTGGCTGGCGGTTCTGCCGTGGTGGGCGAATCAGCCAACAATGCAGCAGCACTTGAATGAACTCGACGAACAGGGTATCGACCCCAGCGCTATGTACTATACAGAGCTGGAAGCGATGGAGCCGATCCTGCGACGGCTGGAACGCCGATAGACGCGGCGTACGATTTGCTGTCGCGCTAAAACGATTGAAGCCCGGCCCTTCGACAAGCCGGGCTTCTGCTTTGATTAGCCATTCACGTGCAAGGCCTTCAATCCTTCGCGTTTTGATTGCGCAACAACTGAGGCGGGAAGTCAGCCGGTTCCGAACCGCTTTTTAATCTAAGGTTAGAGCCCATCGAACGCTTGTGGCTGAACGGCACGCGAGCCGCATCGGATTCTGCCAGAATCTTGTGCAGGTCCGCTCGCATTTTTCGGATGCGAGGCTGTTGATCATCGTTGAAAATCAGGTTGTGCTCTTCATGAGGATCATTCTTCATGTCGTAGAGTTCGTCCAGGTCCCAGACGCCGTGATACTGGATGAATTTGTACTCCGGTGTTCGCAACGCAAACGTTGTTGGTGTCTGAGGGAAGTTGTATTCCCAGTAATATTCGTACAACAGATTTTGACGCCAGTCGACAGCCTTCGTCTTTCCGGCAGCCAGTTGAAGAAAGCTTTGCCCGTCCATTTGATCGGGCGTCTTCACGCCAGCCGCCTCGAGAATTGTTGGGCCGATATCGATATTTGCGACGACCTCCTTCACAACGGTGCCGGGCTTCCACACGTTCGGGCACACGCCCACCAGGGGAACTCGCATCGATGCTTCGTACGCCGTACGTTTGTCGATCAGTCCGTGTTCGCCCCACTGAAATCCGTTGTCGCCCATGTACAGCACCATCGTGTTGTCGGCCAGGCCATTGTCCTTCAGCCACTGGCGAACCTTCGCGATCGATTCATCGACGCTCAACAACGCTTCGCAATACAAGCGGTAATGTTCTGCGATGTCGGTGTCCTGATGATATGAGAATTCAACACCGTGCCAGCTGTTACGCTGGTTCTTTAGCCACATCGGTTTGTTGCGATAGTTCTCATCGGTGTTGGCCATCGTCTTCGGCTTTGGCAGTGGCTTGCCCTTGTAGCGCCCTTCGTGGCGTTTGGCCGGATGAAACATTCCATGGACGCCTTTGTGCGACAGATACACGAAGAACGGTTTGTCGCCTCCTTTGACAGATGAATCCATCCAGTCGAGGGCGTAGTCGGTGAGTTCGTCGGTGATGTAGCCTTTTTGAGGGACCGACTTGCCGTCGACGTTCAGCGACCACTTCTTCAGGTGTTCTGGCGGGTAGTAATGCCCCTGTCCGCGAAACGACACCCATTTATCGAACCCGGGGCGAGGTGCATCGGAGTGACCGCCCATGTGCCACTTGCCGAAATAGCCGGTCGTGTAGCCCGCCGCCTGCAGATATTCCGGAAAGAAGACCGTGCCTTCCGGCGTGAGCACGTTATTGTCGACCACGCCGTGGTTGTGCATATACTGACCAGTCAATATGGACGCTCGACTGGGCGAACACAGTGACGTGGTGACCATTGCCTTTTCGAAGTACACGCCTTCTTTTGCCAGAGCGTCCATGGCGGGAGTTTCGGCCCATGGATGTCCGAGAAAACTCATCACGTCATAGCGATGATCATCCGACAGTATAAAGACGACATTCATCGGCTTCGCGCCGTCAATTTTCTGAACGTCAACTTCTGCAGCGGCTACAAACCCACAGACCGACATCTGCATCAGCAAGGTCACAACGGATAAATGAACTCGACGCATGAATGATCCTTTGTTCGGTGCTAAGAACAGCCAATCGTCCACCGCCGGAAACCAGTGGACCAACCAATTCAGCCTGCATCCTACAGAGGACGGAATCCGTTGTCGTCTGCCCGACTTCAATCAACCTATCGCGTTTTGTGCGACTTTCTGAATTCCACGGACGGAATTTAGCCATTCGCCGCCTACACTATCGCGCCCCGCTCGCCCAGACTGCATTCCTTGTTTTTGCGCCCGGGTTTTGCAAATGCGGGGCGAATCCTCTAACTTTCCACCCAGCAATCCAGTTCCTGTGGGCCTGTTCTAACATACGGAGACAATTCAGAAATGGCAAAAGCGAGAAGCAAATCGACACCGGCACGGAGCGCACCAACAGGTACCGATGGCAAAGCGCTGCTGGACAACGCCCTCGGGCAGATTGAGAAGCAGTTCGGCGAAGGCTCCATCATGAAGCTGAATGCCACCGGGTCGGGTGGTATTCCAGGGATTTCAACTGGCGCACTGTCGCTGGACCTGGCCCTGGGCGGACGAGGTTTTCCGCGCGGCCGCATCATCGAACTTTACGGACCTGAATCCAGCGGTAAAACCACGCTGGCTCTGCACACGATCGCGAGTGCTCAAAAGGCCGGCGGGATCGCAGCGTTCATCGATGCGGAACATGCACTGGATCCTTCGTGGGCGCGAAAAATTGGCGTGAACCTGGATGACCTGCTGGTGAGTCAGCCATCGTACGGTGAAGAAGGTCTGCAGATTGCCGAGATGCTGATCAAGTCGAACGCCGTCGACTTAATCGTGGTGGATTCCGTTGCGGCACTTGTGCCGAAAGCGGAACTGGACGGCGAGATTGGCGATACTCATGTGGGCCTGCAGGCACGGATGATGAGCCAGGCGATGAGGAAGCTGACGGGCGCGATATCCAAGGCGAAGACCACGGTAATCTTCATCAACCAGATTCGTGAAAAGATCGGTGTGATGTTCGGCAGCCCGGAAACGACGCCCGGCGGTCGAGCTCTGAAGTTCTACAGTTCGGCTCGCGTCGACGTGCGGCGGATTTCGTCGCTGAAGGATGGAGACGTACAAATCGGTATTCGCATGCGTGCGAAAATCGTGAAGAACAAAGTTGCTCCGCCGTTTCGTATTGCTGAGTTCGACATGTACAACACCAGCGGCATCAGCATGGAAGCTGACCTGCTGGATCTGGCGGTTGAAGAAAAAATCATCGACCGCAGCGGAAGCTGGTTTAGCTACGGCAAGAATAAACTCGGGCAAGGCCGGGACCGCGCGCGAACTTTTCTGGAAGAGAACCCGGATGTCGTGATCGAAGTGCGGAATAAAGTTCTGGCAGCGAAGGGATTTCCGACAACACCGGCAGAAGCTTCGGACGCCGAGATTGTTGAGGAACAGTCCTAATCCGAAAGGCAGATCAGCCACGGCAGGAACTTTCAGCAGTCCGCTTTGTGATCTGTTCGAAAGTTCCTGCAACGTTGCTTTGGCGTATGAAAGGCGAGTAGCGCGTTCGTGAAAGGTGCGAGGTTCGGGTTACGTGCCGGAAAGCCACTTCATTTTTCGGCGCTCGATGTTCTGCGAGGCGACCAGGGAACACGTAGTCCACCTTCGTTTTCGTCCTGCTTTCGATTGCTACGAGCCTCCAGTTCCCAAAGCTGACGCAGGTCGAAGCGGTCGCAAGTCTCCTTAGTAATCGTCCTGGCACTTATCTCTCAGCATGCCACTGTTGTGATTTAGAGCGCAGTCGGCTTGCGTCTTGCTTGCCACAATCTTGCTTTCATGTGGAATTGTTGCATCGACTGCTTTTATCGCATCCTGGCTAAGATGCTTTATCGAATTGCAATCTGTAGCGCGGCTTGCTTACGATCGAAGAACGGCACGACGTTGCCGTACCCCACCTCATACCCCACCAGTGCATCTCCCAACTCCCTCCGCATTTTTTACCGGCACACCTCCCACCAGTGCCGCATGCGCTAGAAAAACTTCC
This sequence comes from Fuerstiella marisgermanici, assembly GCF_001983935.1. GTDB lineage: Bacteria > Planctomycetota > Planctomycetia > Planctomycetales > Planctomycetaceae > Fuerstiella > Fuerstiella marisgermanici. Next base: position 8,888,279 of record NZ_CP017641.1, read on the forward strand.
AATGCGTTTTTCCATTGCTTTGCTGCTTGCGTACAGCTTTGCTACGAGCTCCATTACAGCCTCTGCAAACGACGATCTTGCCATTGACCTCGGGCAGGTAAACGCCACCGCAGACTGGATACTCTTGGACAAGACTGCGAGTCTGGACGACGGCACGTTGATCCTCGACGGTCGCCAGAAGATTTCCCGCGCGTTCTATTCGCCTCTTGAATGGAGCGATGTGAAACTCACGGCAAAGTTCTTCGTCGAACCACAGCCAAAAGGTGTGTTGTCTTGCGGATTCATTGTTCGTGCTGTTGATGGCAGCAGTTATTACTACGTGCACTTCGATCGCGGTCAGGCGATTCTGGTTCGACACAGCGAAGCGAGTGAATGGACAGAGATCAAGCGAGCCTCAGGCCTCAAAAAACCGGCCGGTGAATGGCACGAAGGGCAGGTCGAGTGTTCGGGCAACACGCTGCGCGTGTCGCTGAATGGAAACTTGCTGTACGAGGTTCAGGACGACAATCTTAAGGGCGGGCGAATCGGGTTTTACGGCAGCCAGGGGCTGGTTCGCGTCAAGGACATTCGCGTGTCCGGGGCCTCAAGGAAGCCCGCCGAAGAATTCCACGTTCCATTGCCGAGTTATTCGTTCGTATGTGAAGATGCTGGTGCTGGCGGATACGAAGCATTCCCGGATATCTGTCGCCTGAGCGACGGTCGCCTGATGTGCGTGTTCTACGCCGGCTATGGCCACATCGCTCTTCCTAATGAGCAGCTGCCTAAAGGCGGGCGCATTTCTTACTGCCTTTCAGACGACGAAGGCCAGACGTGGTCCAACGCAGCCACGCTATATGATGGACCAGATGATGACCGCGATCCTTCTATTATGCAGACGAAAAGCGGTCGACTGATTTGCAACTTCTTTTCATTGCGCAAAGGACTTCCGGGAGAGAAATATACCGGTCTGGGTTCCTGGATTATCACGTCTGATGACATGGGAACCACATGGTCTGAACCTCAGCAGATTTCCGAGTCTCAATATTGCAGTTCCCCAATCCGACAACTGACTGGCGGACGTTTAATTTTGGGGCTGTATACCGGTGCCAAAAGCGATTCGCACGGGGCGGTCGTCTTTAGTGACGACGACGGCGACACGTGGCAGCCAGAAGTGCTCATCAACAATGCTGGTGTTCGTCTGGATGCAGAAACGGACCTCATCGAACTGCGCGATGGCACGCTTTACGCCGCTCAACGGCCGCAGATGGCGTATTCCACTTCGAAAGATCGTGGAGCCACGTGGACAGTTTCGAAGCCGATGGGTTTCCCCGGCCACTGTCCCTACTTTCTACGTACAAACGATGACGTGATTGTGTTGGCATTTCGAATCCCCAATACCAGTTTGCGGTTTAGTCGCGATGAGTGTCAGTCCTGGAGTGACAATATCGTGGTGGATGGAGTTATCGGTGCCTACCCATCCATGGTCAATCTGAAGGACGGCAGCGTGCTAATTGTTTATTACGAAGAAGGCAGTGGATCCAGCATTCGTTCCAAGCGTTTCCGAATCACTGATTCCGGACTCGAATGGATCCCGCCATCACAATGAAGTCTCGTTTTGTTTTGCATTTTAACTAAGAAAAGACTCCTGCAATGAGAGAATCTAATTCTCGTATAAAGCGTGCGCGTGGATTCACGCTCATCGAACTTCTTGTCGTCATAGCGATAATCGCCATCCTGATTGCGCTGTTATTGCCAGCGGTCCAGCAGGCTCGTGAAGCCGCCCGGCGGACTCAGTGCAAGAACAACATGAAACAGATCGGACTGGCGATGCACAACTATCACGATACTCATCGCGTGTTCCCGTGCGGAGTATTTTCCGGAACGGGCCATGTTTATAAATCTGCCGGCATGCACGGCAGCGGATGGTTTCATCAAACCCTGCCACTCATCGATCAATCTGCGGTCTATCAGTCGATCTCGAATTTCTTTGCGGCCGGAGCTGCGGTTGGCGGGGACAATGAAGTTTATCGTGCTCCGGCAGCGATTCGGCAGCTGCGAGTTCCCGCCTTCATGTGCCCTTCAGACCCAAATAGTGGATCGCTGGCTGGCCCCGGCCACGCCAATGGTTTTCAGGGCAATTACTTGATGTGTATGGGGTCGGACAACCTGGGAACATACGGTGGATGGCCCTCCGCATTGCACGGCAATAGGCGGAACGGAATGTTCTATTTTCAGTCGTCCACAAGGATGAGAGATGTGACAGATGGGACAAGCAATACAACGATGGGCAGTGAATCTGTTTCACGGGGCACAGGTCTGGAGTACGGTGCTCCCGGTCAGTACTGGAACGGCTACTGGGGCGGCCCGATCTTCACCGCCGCAGAAAACCCAAACACGCCAGTCGCAGACCGTATTCACACCTGCCTGAATACAACAACACCCAAGGCACCGTGCGTCACCATCGGTGGAACGGGAACCAACGCCGGTGTCTATGCCAGAAGTATGCACACTGGCGGAGTACATATCATTCTCGCAGACGGATCGACGCGGTTTGTCTCCGAGAACATCGCGCTGTCAATCTGGCAAGGACTGGCCACGCGAGGCGGCGGCGAAGTCTTAGGCGAATACTAATGGAACCACACATTCAGCGACGCAGTTTGACCATTAAGGGAGATTCTGAATTGACCCATAGATGTGACAGCGGCGGCCATCCCGCGCACACCGATAACTTCCCTCGCCCGGTTCTCAAAGACCTTGCTGCAGTCATGCGAAGATTGATGGCGACGCTACATTTTCTTGCATTTGCCGCCCCGATGTGCACAGCTAAATTTTGCCGCCTGTCTCTCTGCTGTGTTGCGGTTAGCGCCCTGGTGGTTTCAGGTTGCGGTGGTTCGACCGGACCTGCCACGGTGTCGGTATCCGGCGTCGTAACACTGGATGGCACACCGGTTCCTTCGGGGCAGATCCTCTTCAAAGACGCCGCAGGAGTCGAGAAGACTTACGCCGGTCAGATCACTGAAGGCGAGTTTTTGTTTCCGTCCACTCCTGGGCGGAAAGATATTTCGATTTCGTCTCCTCAGGAAGTTGCAGGAAAGGCAACGGTTGCGGGCGGTATTCCAGGGGACCCAATCAGCGCCGAGAACCCGGCGACCGAAATCGTCGAATCTATTCCGGTTCAATACAACTCAGAAACGAAACTGTCTGAAGAAGTCACGCTGGACGGCGACAATGAATTTACATTTGAATTGCTAACAAAGTAACTCACAGCGTTTCACGCTGACTTGTGGCCGCGGAAATCTGTTTTGGTCCTGCGAGGGCCGGTTCCCACGAGCCAGAACCGTCCACAACAAAACGTAAATTGCTCTAGCTGGTCGCTTCGTTGCGTCTGGGATATTGGCCTGACCGCCTGCACAGACGCGGCAGCATGAAGGTTTGACTTTGGCAGGTAAGGCCCAAGCGAGACGAGGCCGTGGCAGCGATCGTTTGATTCCCGCGCTTGCTCAGTTGACTGGGGGTTGCGAGGTGTTGGCGTCAACTCGTGGTCTATTTCGATTCCGTCAGGCGGTAGACCTTGTCGAAAGTACCCCGGACTTCGTGGTTGAAAACCGCAATGAACAATGCTTCTTTGTGCGGCGTGAGATAGTACGGCACGATTTTTTCGGGGAGTAGATGGCTAAGATCTTCCCATGTCCCTTTTTTGAAATCCTGCCAGGTCTTAAAACGAATAAATTTGTTCTCGTCGCAGTTGTTGCTGCCAGCGTATGAAGGGCAGAAATACGAGGTGGCATACCAGTGGCCGTTAAAGAAATCCACATCGTTCAACACCAGCCCCGTCGACTTCCAGCTACCAGCCGGCGCATCTTTCTTCTTTTCGAAGCTGTTGTGAATTTCGTATTGCTGCTTGCCGAAATCAACAACTTCGACCACTGCCCCCGCACTTGAGCCAACGACGTACAGTCTGCCGTCGACAATCGTGAGAGCGCGCGAATAGCCGAGATGCGCGGACAGATCGAGCACCCCCGCCATCTCGCCCTCATTTCTGAAACGAAACACCTGAGCGCTGTCTGGGTTCAGCGAGTAGATCCATCCGGTGGATTCGCCAAACACGATGTCGTGAGGACGTTGGAGTTTGATCTCTGCGAGGGAATTCATGCTGCCATGCACTTTGGGAACGGCCGGATCGCCAAAAGTTATGAGGCGATGGTTTCCCGTGTCTGTGGCATAGAACAATCGATTGCGCGGGTTAAAGACGACGGCATGCGCGTCTTTCAGCCCGCTGATGGCCGACTCGCGAAACGGTGCCTGTGAATCGGTGCGGTGAAACAGTTTGCCGCCTGTCGTCACGATTTCGTGCTTGCCACTGAAGATGATTTGCGTGCATCCCGGGAACGAACCGTTGATCGGTGCGTATTCAGCAACCTGTACGTCACTCAGCGAAACGTTCTCTTCAGCCTCAGCCAGGCTTGCCCCCAGCCATGCCAAATTTAAAACTGCAAATATCGCGCGAATTATATTCATGGGACAGTGAGATCCGGCAAAAAGAATTGAGCAAGTCGTGAGTAACAATTCGCTTGATCGTATCCGCAGCTCACACGATCGTAAAACCACGGATGCTGCCAGGAACGTCGATGAGCTTGTATGTTATGAAGGCGGAATGCTATTAGCACTGGCGATTCGCCAGACGCCTCGCTGCCCATCTGCTGTGCCATCGCACGCTTCGTATAACATGCGGAATGGCTCGGGGCTTGTCGGGGCTTGCGAATTCCAAATCACGCACATCTCAGAGCGTTTCACCGCATCCCATGTCGTTGATCCAGGCAAGAGTACTGGTTCGGACGCCTTTTCCCAGCTCAAGCCATCCTCTGAAACTGCCGTCAAAATGTCGGCCCGCGACGGTTCGCCATAGCCTGCGTAATACATGCGGTAACTTCCGCTCGGCAGACGCAGGATCTCACACGCAAAGGCTGCGTGTCGATCGAACGGAGAATTCTCAGCGACGCGAATTCCAGGCTCCTTCCGAAACGAGATGCCTTCGTCATCAGAAACCGCACTGATGATCCCTTTGCCTCGTTCATTGCAATACAGTCGCCATCGTCCGTCGTTAAGAAACTGGATGCGTGGCGAAGAGACGTTGCAGCCGCTTAGTTCGAAGCGAGCCCCCGTCTCCACAATCCAGTTCAGGCCGTCGCTGGATATCGCACTGCGGATAGAATTCTGTTGCGATTGTGGACCAGCGCAGCATTCGTAGTACATGCGTAGCCGTTGACCGTCAGTCAATGGCACGACTTCGGACGACACGACACGAAAGTCTCCAGCACCGCCTTGTTGAGGTGAAAGGCGGACACCGGGTTCCGGAATCCAGTTGTCGCCATCGACCGACCTGGCGCTCAGAATTCGCGAGGTGGCATTGTCGTAGTCATTGGCCCCTTTCGGAAATCCGGTGCGGGGAAGCATCTGCGTATAGTACAAGCGGTAACCGCCGCCCGGCAGAGCGACGACGCGCGGACTTACGGCCCCGCACACGCCGCTCCGTGCCGCATTGGCGGGCCAAAGTGCGTCAGGAGAGGGATTAACGTCAGTGTCCGGCGGCGCGTCAATCGCAACGGACCGGCTGGTCCACTCAACGCCGGGGTCGCGAGGAGCAGTGTGCACCAATGGCGATGCGGAAACGGATTGCGTAAGGTCAATCATGGTTGGTCCACGGACTTTCTACTGGGGAAACATGCTGGTCCGAAGTCTGATCAGAAAGTGTGCTGCTGCAAGTCCGGTCCGCCTGTCGCCGACCACATTTTTTTCGGGCAGTCTATTAAGTCAGACGGTAAACGCTCCAGCCGCAGGTTTTTCATAGCGTCGACCGCGGTGCGGTTGCGGCGCCGGATCTTCAGCGACTTATGCGCCACCCAACCCACCCCCAGCACCTGCCGAGCTGGCAGGTTTTCTCAGACACATTCCCTTGAAATCGCTGAATGGGATTTTGGCAATGGAGCCCCGACGCCATCGCACCTCAACACTGCTAGAGGTGTGATGGTTTGCAATAATGAGTCCCCGTGCCGGAAACGCCACTAATACTTGACAGTTAGTGGATGCGTCGATATTGTTCCGCGATCCGACATCGGAGTCGGGAGGAATCGAGTGCCCATATTGGCTCGCGTATTCGACACGTTCCGCCTTGAAAGAGGCGGCGGCAGGCAGGAAATGATCATGAGTAGTATGTAAGTACACCCATTCCTGTAGTTGTGACAGATTTGCTTTCAAGCTTTTGTGGTCACAGCAGGCGTGATTCGTCGATGGTCCCGGTGGGCATCGACGCTGAAAAGTGGGATTCGGTCCCACTTTTTTTTGTATATTGTCAGGACGAAACGGTTTCGGGAAATGAACGGCGACGAAATCAAAAGGATTGTGGACGCGATTCATCGCGACAAAGCAATCGACAAGGAAATCGTCTTCGAAGGCATTGAGCAGGCCATTCTGTCGGCCGCTCGTAAGCACTTTTCGGAAGAAGAAGTGCTTGAAGTGCGCATCGATCGCGATACAGGCGAACCATCGCTGACGTGTGATGGTGCGCTGCTTGAGCCGGAGTTGATTGGTGACCTGCTGGGGCGAATTTCAGCTCAAACCGCCAAGCAGGTGATGATTCAGCGCATCCGCGAAGCAGAACGCGATGCTCAATACGAAGAATTTCAAGACCTAAAAAGTCAGCTCGTCACCGGTGCAGTCACGCGTGTCGACCGAGGCACGGTTATTGTTAATCTGGGCAAGGTTGAGGCTATTCTTCCTCGCAGCGAGCAGATCAATAAAGAAAATTACCGCGTGGGCGACCGAGTGCGAGCGATCGTACTGGACGTCAAGAAGGCGGGTTCTCGAGTCCGGGTCATTTTGTCGCGAACGCACGCTGACTTCGTTCGGCGATTGTTTGAAGTCGAAATCCCGGAAGTAAACGACCGCATTATCGAAACTCGATCCATCGCTCGCGAAGCCGGACATCGCTCGAAGGTGGCGGTGTCGTCATCCGACGCTGCGATCGACTGTGTGGGTGCGTGCGTGGGCGTGCGTGGGGCGAGGATTCGGAGCATTGTTGAAGAGCTGAACGGAGAACGGATTGACATCGTTCGCTGGAATGACAGCCTTCAAATTCTTGTCCCGAACGCTCTGCAGCCAGCTGAAGTTGAGGACGTGATTCTTTGCCCCATGCTGGGTAAAGTGATCGTGCTGGTTCGCGACGATCAATTGTCGCTAGCCATTGGGCGTCGCGGCCAAAATGTTCGATTGGCATCCAAGCTTTGCGGCTGGGACATCAACGTGATGACTCAGGAATCGCTGGATGAGCAGCTGGATATCTCAATCGAAGCGTTCAGTGCGGTTCCGAGAATGCCCGCCGATTTGTGTGAAAACCTCGTTTCGCAGGGCTTCTTCACGTTCGACGACCTGTCTGTGATCGAACCAGATGAATTGCTGGACATGGGCGGCCTGACTCAGGAGGACGTGGAGACGATTATTGAGTTCGCAGACGTCGAAAGCCTGAGAATCGAAAAGGAAGAAATCGCGGAGGCAGCGGCTCGAAAACTGAATCCTCCACCGACACCAGAACAAAAGCGAGTGGCCGACGAAAAAGCGGCTGCTGCCAAGGCAGAAGCGGAAGCCGAAACAGAAGCGGCTGCACCAGAAGGCGAGCCTGCTGCTGAGGAAACCGCACAGCAAGCTGAGGATGCATCAGAGCCAGCTGCGAGTGAGTCTAAGGAAGATTCAGCGGCGGGGGCTGACGAGCCAGCTGCCGACGGTGAGGCACCTGCAGCCGATGGTGGTGAAGAGACGCCCGTGGTGGAAGCGGCTGAAGGCGACAGTGCTGATAGCGATACGCCGGCAGTCCCGGATGGCGAAGCTGGCGAAGACGAACCAGAGCCTGATGCGGCTGAGGAAAAGAGTGAATGACCGACTGTGGTTAATTCTCAGTGAATTCGTAAACCAACAATGTCCGGGAGAGTGCTTTCTCACTATAAAAATTTTGAAAGCTGACGAAAATTTCGTGAGCCCATAGCAGCATGACCAACACATTATCGTTCATAATTTCCGATGCAAGCTGAAGTGTACCGGAGGCTGGCTTTCAGGCCACCGGTCCATGTCGACCGCGCAGTGATCTGCCACAGTGCCGATTTCGCGACGCGTCCAAGGGGTAGTTGTTTTGAAGATTCGTATCTTTGCTTTGGCCAGAGAACTTGGCCTCGACAGCAAGGTTTTGCTCGGACTCTGCGATGAAGCAGGAGTTCCTCTTCGTAATGCGCTGGCCACGATAACGCCGGAAGAGAAAGATCAGATTGTCGCATTCATAAAGAATCGCGACTCGAAAGACGGGCCAAAAGAGAAAACGCCCGAATCGCTCACCCCAACTCGCGATCTCAACGCGGGCAAAGTTCGCGACATTCAGGTGCTGCCACCTAAAGTCAGCCGCTCCGTTGAGGAGCCTGAGCCGCAGCCAGAGCCAGAACCGGCCGCGGCTGAAACGCCCGACGCTGCAGACGTGGCGGAATTGCCCGAGGTTGTTGCGGCCGAAACTGAAGCGACTAAGCCGTCTGAAGCTGAGGAAGTCGCCGCTGAGGCGGTTGCGAGCCCGGCTGAAGCTGAAACTGTTGAGGCTGCTCCTGTTGCCGAGGAGGAATCGGCTGATACGGACGCGCCGGAAGAAGAAGAGACACCTGAAGCCGCCGCCCCTGTGGCTGAGGCGGAAGCTGCGCAACCTGAGCAGGCAGAGTCCGAATCTGCACCAGAAGCCAGTTCCCCAGCCGCGAAACGCGCGCCGGAGCCAGCTCCAAAGGCACCGCAAAAAGCTGCTTCGCCACTGCAGCGCATGAAGAGCCCCGCTCGACGCGAAATGAAGCCAATTGCTTCGGTTAAAGATCGTGAGCAGGCTGCGGAACCGCCGCGAGGCAAAGAAAAGCCTTCTCGCCCACTGGTCGCTGCGCCGCCGACGTATCAAGCGCCAGTCGTTAAGGCCAAGCCTAAGAAATCCACCGAGAAGGCGATGAAGCCGGATATCTCGCTGGAGAATATTGTTGACCGGTCCAGTCCGCTGGCGGATCAGTTGCGTCAGTTGAAAAAGGTGCGTGCCGAGCACGAAGGCGATACGCGTCCTGGCCAGGCCGGCGGAAAACGGCAGGGGGCTCGTAAGGGGTCGCTGCTGAAGGAACTGCGTGAATCTCGTGAGAAAGCTCGCAGTGAAAAACGCATTCGCCGGAAAAAGCGAACCAGCCACGTCGATCTGAAGACCAGTGCTCAAATTGAGTTTCCGATCACGGTACGAAATTTGTCGGAAGCTATCGGTCGTCCTGCCAAGTCCATCATGGGCTACTTCTTCCAGGATGGCAAAATGGTCACCATCAACGACGAACTGGGCGAAGAAGACGCGCTGGAAGTCGCGATGGAGCTGGGTGTCGACCTGGAGATCAAACGCGGCCGCGATATCGAAGCCGAACTGCTGGCATCGCTGGACCACGACGATGACGAGGACACGATGGAATGGCGTCCGCCAATCATCACCATTCTCGGCCATGTGGACCACGGTAAGACAACGCTGGTCGACCGACTTCGCAGTGCCAATGTTGCCGCCGGTGAAGCGGGCGGTATTACTCAGCACATCGCTGCTTATCAGATTGAACACGATGAGCAGGCACTAACGTTTGTTGACACGCCTGGCCACGCGGCGTTCGGAGAAATGCGTGCTCGCGGAGCAAACGTGACCGACATTATCGTGCTGGTCATTGCTGCTGACGACGGCGTGATGCCTCAAACGGAAGAGTGTATCAGCCACGCCAAGAACGCTGGCGTTCCAATCATCGTCGCGTTGAACAAGATGGACCTGCCAGAGGTCGACGACCAGAAAACGCTGCAGCAACTGGCTCAACACGACATGCTGCCATCAGAATGGGGCGGCGAATACGAAGTCATTCGCACCTCAGGCGAAACAGGATTGGGCCTGGACGAACTGGTCGAAACCATCCAGTTGACGGCCGAACTGCACGAGTACCGAGCCAATCCGGATCGTCGCGCGGTCGGTGCGTGTCTGGAAGCGTTCCGTGACGAAGGTCGTGGCGTCATTGCATGGCTGATTGTTCAAAAGGGAACTCTGAAAGTTGGCGACGACGTGTTGTGTGGGACCACTTACGGCCGCATCCGAGCGATCTACGACGATCAGGACAACGAAATTTCAGAAGCTGGCCCGTCTCGACCTGTGAAGGTGGCGGGGTTGAACGAAGTGCCAACGGCTGGCGTCCACTTCTTCGTGATGGAAGACATCGAAGAAGCGCGGCAGGTCGCGGAAACTCGCCTGCACGAAGGCCGAGCCGAAGTGCTTTCCACACGTGGCAAGCCACGAACTTTGGAAGACATTCTGAGTGCTGCTCGCGAAGGCGAAGGCATGCAGACACTGCCACTGATCGTGAAAGCAGACTCTCCCGGTTCACTCGAAGCCATTCGAGGCGAACTCGGCAAGTTTGAACATCCTGAAGTACAGGTGGCGATCATTCATCAGGGTGTCGGCGGCGTCAACGAAAGCGATGTCTACCTGGCCAGCGCGGCCGATGCCATCATCATCGCGTTCCATGTAGTTGCTGAAGATCGAGCCGAGCAGTTGGCAGAAAAAGAAGGCGTGGAGATTCGACGGTACAACATTATCTACGAAGTGACGGAGCAGATTCGCCTGTCCCTGGAAGGCATGTTGCGGCCAGAGAAGAAGGAAGTCACCACCGGGCGAGCCATCGTGCTGCAAACATTCAGTGTCAGCCGTTTTGGGACGATCGCCGGGTGTCGAGTGATCAATGGCACCATCAGCCGTGACAATCGTGTTCATGTCGTTCGCGACAATGCGGTATTGAACGACTATCGGTTAAGTTCACTGAAACGCGAGAAGGATGACGTGAAAGAGGTTCGGGAGGGCATGGAATGCGGTATCCGACTGGATGGCTTTAACGACGTAAAGGAAGGCGATCTGCTGGAAGCGTTTCGCATTGACGAGATTCAAAGAACGCTGTCCTAAACGTGCGGCTTGGTCTCAAGCCGCCATCGTTCCGGTAGCGCAACAGCGTTCGGCTTATCATTGCCGAGCGTTTTTCCTGAACTCATCACGTCATTTCCCAGGAGAGCTTCATGTCATCACGCCGCACAGCCCGAGTCGCTTCCGTCATTCGCGAAGTCGTGAGCGTCTGTATTCTTCAGGAACTGCGCGATCCGCGGATCCAGAACGTGACCGTGCTGGGTGCTGACGTCAGCCCGGATCTGCGTTACGCAACCGTGCGGATTTCTGTCATGGGGACTCCTAAAGAGAAATCACTCACATTGCATGGACTGAATTCGGCGCGAGGTTACCTGCAGTCGAAAGTCGCTGACCGTGTCAAAACCCGCTATACTCCCGAACTGCGTTTCGAGATCGATCATGGAATTCAGAAATCGTTCGAAGCGACGCGAATTCTGAATGAAGTCCTGACCGATCCGGAAGACGAAGCTGACAACGAAGAACAACCACCGGCCACTTAACACAGCATCGATCGACCGCAAATAAACACGCCCGTCGGTCGATTGAGAAAGATGTGCCCGCGGCACTCCGAACGGACCGTGCCAGACTCGCACGCCTTTTTTGAATTCACTCCCGGCGTCACAGGAAAACAAAATGCCACCGGCATCCGCAACTAAAGCTAGCGACAAAGCTCAAGCCTGCAAAAAGCTGACAACGATTTTGCAGAAGGAGTATGGCAAGTCAGTTCCAAAGCTGAAGTTGCCAGTTCTTGAGACCATGTTGTTCGCGGTTTGTCTGGAAGACAACCCATGGGACCGCGCCGAAGCTGGCTACGAACAACTCTTGAAGTCGTATTTCGACCTGAATGAGATCCGTGTCAGTTCCGTTGGCGAACTGGAAAGCACACTGGGAGACCTGAAAAAAGCAGACTGGAAGGGCCTGAGAATCCGCTCCATTCTGCGTTTTGTGTTCGAAAGCACTTACTCTTTCGACTTCGAAAAACTCAGCAAGCTGACGTTGGAATCGGCACAAAAACGGCTGAAGAAGATCGACTACCTGTCTCCCTTCGTTTCCAGCTTCACAATGCAGCAGGTCCTCGGCAGCCACGTCATATGCCTTGACCACTGCACGCATCGTGCGGCCATTCATCTGGGAATCGTGCCTCCTGACAGCAGCATAGAAGACGCCTCTGATTTTCTGAAAGCGGGCGTTCGCAAGGCCGATGCATTCGGATTTACGCACCTTCTGCGGTGCTTCGCAACCGATCCAAAATTCGAATCTCGCATCGAAGATGACTACGACGAAGAAGAATTCGACGTGCTGCAGGTCGAAAAACGTCTGGCCACGTTAAAAGCACCCCGAAAACGGAAGCCCGCGAAGAAGGTGCCAGCAAAAACGGAAAAGAAAGCAGACGCGAAAAAGAAATCTTCGTCGGTTAAGAAGGCACCTGCGACCAAAGCCAGCACGTCGGGCAAAGCTGCTGCAAAAACGACTCCCAAAGCGAAGGCGACAAAAAAGCCGGCAGCAAAAGCCACCAAACCAGCGACGAAGAAGAAGGTCGTGCGGAAGAAGAAGTAGGTACAGGTCTGCCGAGTATTCTACGGCCATCAGCCGATGACTTCGGGGCTTGTCGGTTTCCTTTCCCTGAATTCAGTGCCGGGGAATGGGGGACAGTCGCACACAGTGATTCACCGAAAAGCGTGGCATCTTTCGTCCTCCTGCCTAATATCGAACTAGGGCAAACCGGTAACGCCAGGTCGTGGGCAATTGGTTCGACAGCTGTCACGGTCGGCAGAGCCGCGTTCGATCTGGGAGTCCAGCCTTTCCAGATCGATATGAATCGGCGACAATCTCATCGGTCACAGGCGAAGTCCCGAACGTCGCCTTTTCCTGTTTGTGATTTTCTGAAGGGCTTCCATGATGATACTCCGCCCCTCGCAATTTGCGATCTCAGCAGTGCTTGTCGTTCTCATGAGCGGCCCGGCCAGTCTTTGCGTGACACCGGCTGCAGCTGATGAAACCCCCGCTCCTTCGCCAGAAAAGCCAGCGCCCGTTGCCGGTGATGAACCCGCAGCCGCAAAATCAGATTCTGACGCGAAGCAGCCCGACAAAGAGCTGTCCGTGCCTCGCCAACCGGGCGACGACGCGACACGCGAACTGAAAGATCCTCTGCGCAAACCTGACGGTGCAAAGAAACGTGCCATGGCGGCGTATATGGCCGGCGTGGCGGCTCAGAAAAATGGAAAGCTGGACGACGCCTTAAAAGCGTATGCCAAGGCTGCCGAAGCAGACCCGACCGCTGCCGAACCCGTCAAGGCGCACGCGCTATTGTTAATGCGACTGGGCCGCATTGAACAGGCGGAACAGATGGCTCGCAAAGCCATCGAACTGGACAAAAACGATTTCGAAACTCGCATCCAGCTTGCGATTTTGATGCTGGCCAGTCGCGATCCAGCGGCTGCGGCCACGTTGATCGAAGAGGCTCTGAATTCCAGCACGTTAGAGCATAATTCGCCGCAATTTGTCAGCATACATTCTGTGCGAGGCCGGCTTTATATTCAGGTGGGTGACGCTGGGAAAGCGGCTGAGAGTTACAAGGTGATCCTGAACGCTTTGGAACGACCGGAAGACTTTGGCCTCGATTTTCGAGAACACCAAAAACTGATGACCGACCGCGTGACTGGTTACGACACAGTCGGGAAGGTGATGCTTGAGGTCGGTCGCTACGACGATGCGAAGTCGGCGTTTTCGGCGCTGGCTCGAGTCAACGAAGATCGCCCGGGCGAATATCACTACTGGCTGGCTCTAACTCAGTATCGAATGGATGAGCTCGACAAAGCTATCAAGAACCTTGATCGGTATTTCGAAACTAACGAACGCAGTCGCGACTCACTTCAGTTACTGAGCGATCTGTATGACGCCAAATCGGAATCGTCGAAAGTGACCGCCCGGTTGGAAGAACTGGCGGTAGATACAAACGACGCGGTAACGGTGAAGCTGTTTTTGGGGGATCGACTGGTCAACAAAGGAGACACCGACGCAGCCACAAAAGTCTATCGCGAAATTATCGATTCGACGGCGGACGCCGATGCCTATCTGGGATTGATTCGTGTCGACATCGCGAAGCAGGATGCCGCATCATTGCTAAAGAGCGTGCAAAAGGCGCTGCGAGCACGCATTCAGATTCAGGAACTGGCGCCACTGCTGGCTCTGATCGCCAACGATCCGGGCTTTGGAAAGAAAGTTGTCGATGAAGCGGTCGCGTCGTTACAGGACAGCGCGACAGAACAACATCCCACGGCGACATTCTTCTACAGTGAACTGGCAACGGCGGAATCGCTGGACCTGCCGGAGCAGGAGGAGGCCCTGCTTAAGGCGACGCTGGATCAGAATCCCGAGTTGGCTGTGGGCATCGAAGCGATGACCCGTCTGGGACGGCTTCAGTACCTGCAGGACAAGCCAGCGGAGGCTGTCGATACATTTCGAAAACTATTGGCGGTGCCCGGACTTCCAGCCAATAACCAGGCGATGGCGCTATACCTGCTTGCCGCAGCTGAAGAGCAGAACAAGAACTACGAAGGTGCCATCGAGGTCCTGCAGTCAGCGTTGAAGCTGGCCCCGGAAAACCCATTGTTCACGTACCAGCTCGGCTGGACTCAGTTACGAGCAGAAAAGTTGTCGGATGCTGAACAGACCCTGAAGCAGGCTGTGCAACATTCTGTGGCCAGGGGAGACACAGAACGCCAAGGCGCGAGCCGCTTGCTGCTGGCAGCGCTATACACTCAGATGGCTCGATGGGATGAGGCCATCGCCGAATACAACGAACTGCTTTCCATGCCCGAAATCACTCCGGAACACCTGCGACGCGGTCGCACGGCATTGTCCAATGCCTATGTGCAGAAGGGCGATATGAAAAACGGCGAACGAATTCTTGAAGAAGTGTACGCCGAAAGCCCGGACGATCCCGGCGTCAATAACGACCTGGGTTATCTGTATGCTGAGCAAAACAAAAAGCTGGAGCAGGCAGAGAAAATGATCCAGATCGCTGTGAAAGCGGAACCGGACAACCCTGCGTATCTGGACAGCCTCGGATGGGTCCTGTATCGACTTGGTAAGCATGAGGAAGCTCTGGAAGCGTTAACCAAAGCGACGTCGGATCCGGACTACCGCGATTCTACAATTATTGATCACTTGGGAGACGTTCAGAAGGCACTCGGCCAAATGGACGAAGCTAAGAAGTCGTGGCAGGAAGCGCTGGAAGTCGAACAAAAAGCAGCGATTCCCGATCAGTCTGTTGTCGACCGATTGACGAAGAAACTGGCTGAGTAAGCTCACTTATACTTGCACGATCACCACAGCATGCCTGACACTTTCGAGCAGGAAGCGATGACGGACGCCTGATGGCCAGGGAAACCACAATTCGGCAATTCGACGACGACGACGCTGACGATAAGCTCGACGGCGCTAGCAGCGGCGGCTCCGGTGCGGGCGATCCACCGAATATCGCCGGGGCCTTCGAGGACGCTCCTGATCAGCCGGAATACGATGACGAACTTCGACCATCACGGCTTAACGACGTGGTCGGGCAGGCTGCCGTGGTCGAACGGATTCGCATTCTGCTTGACGCGGCTCGAAAACGAAACGAACCGCTGGGCCACCTGCTTCTGGACGGTCCGCCGGGGCTGGGCAAGACGACTCTGGCCATGGTCATCCCCAAAGAACTGGGAACGGACTTCCAGATCACCGCGGGCCCGTCGCTGAGTGCCCCGAAAGATCTTCTGCCGTATTTGACCAACGCCAGCGAAGGATCGGTTCTGTTTATCGATGAAATCCATCGGCTGCCGCCAGCCGTTGAGGAATTCATCTATCCGGCGATGGAAGATTTTCGCGTCGATATTACTTTGGGCGACGGTCTGAATGCTCGCACAATCAATATGCAATTGCAGCCGTTCACCATCATCGGCGCCACAACGCGCACGGGGATGCTGACGGCTCCACTGCGCGATCGGTTTGTCAGTCGCGAACATCTTAGCTTTTACATGCTGGATGAACTCACAACGATCATTTGCCGCAACGCTCGCAAGTTGCGCACGGAAATCAGTGAGGACGCGGCCGCGGAAATTGCTTTGCGTTCACGAGGCACGCCGCGAAAGGCCAACAACTGGCTGCGTTGGTGTCGCGACTATGCGGACGCCAGAAGAGACGGGACGATCAGCCTTGAGGTGGCTCGTCACGCGCTGCAGATGAAAGGCGTTGATGATCGCGGGCTGGAGGAGTTGGACCGCCAGTATCTTGAAACGATCATGACGGTGTTCAACGGCGGCCCTGCTGGCGTGCAGGCGATCGCTCATACGATGAACATCCCGGCCGACACGCTGGAAGACGAGATCGAACCCTATCTGCTGCGAGAAGGATTAATTCAGCGTTCGCCGCGTGGTCGAATTGCAACCATGGACGCATGGCTGCATGTGGGCCGAACCCCGCCAGACGACTTGCGGCCCGGAGATGGCCCTCCAGGGGCTCTGTTTTAAAAGTCAGTCCGAAAACGGCAACGGACTGCGATCATGCAGAATCTTCGGCACGGGCGTGATCGGTTGCAGGCGGTGCTACTGACGTGATTCTTTATTACCGCGGACGGTACAGCGAATCTCATTGACTTGCTGCCGCGGAGCAGGCGTTTCGGGCTAAGGCTGTTTCCCACGAGCCCGAACCGTTCACAACAACAGGGAAGCTGCTCTAACTCGGCAGTAAAGAATCGCCGCCGACTACGGGTTTGTCCTCTTCCAGTTCGACGACGTTAGTCGCCAGGCCTGCGAACCGTAGTCCGCGAATCACCTGGTAGGTCAGGTCGAATTCCCACCACTTGTGTCGATTGTTGGCGCAACGAGGTTTGGCGTGGTGATTGTTGTGCCACCCTTCTCCATGCGAGAACATCGCAATCAGCCAGTTATTACGGCTGTCTTCGCGTGTTTCGTAGTTGCGATAGCCGAACACATGGGAAATCGAATTAACTGCCCACGTTCCGTGCCACACGACTACCGTTCTCACAAGGACGCCCCAGACCAGAAGGCTAAGCCCAAACTGAACTCCCGCAGCTGTGCCGCCGAAAAAGGTTGAGCCAACAGCGAATCCGGCTGCAAAAAACAGTGCCGCGTGAATCAGGTACACCAGCATGCCGTTGATGCCGCGTTCCAGCCAGAAATAATAGCGGTCTCGTAGCACATCGTGAGCATATCGATCGCAGTTAGTGAGCGTGTGGTGATCGCCGTTTTGGTACAGCAGCCAGCCAAGGTGTCCCCAGACGAACCCAGCGGCAGGCGAATGAGGATCGTCCTGTTTGTCTGAATGTTGATGGTGCATCCGGTGAATGGCGACCCAGCGGGCAGGCGTATCCTGCAGGCAGCAAACGCCCAGTGTTGCCAGAGTCCGTTCGAACCATTTGGGAGTTTGGAGTGAACGATGAGTCAACATGCGATGATAACACAGTGTCACGCCAAGCATGCCGAACAAGTGATGGCCGATCGCCACCAGAGCTAAACCAGTCCAGCTAAACATGGCTGGCAGGAAGGCCGCTAACGCCAGAGTATGGACGGTCACGACAACGACTGCACGCCCCCAATTGATGCGATACGGACGGGTGGCCGCCGGAGTTTCAATCACTTCGCCGCGAAGGTTCGGGAGCGGTGCGGCGGGTGCTGCCACGTAGGGCAACGATTCGGTCATGGTTTCGTCCTTGAAACTCAACTACACACGGTCATTTCGCGAATAGGTATCGCACGATGGCCCTTCAGCGAATTTCGCTGACTTGTGGCCGCGGAACAGGCGTTTCGGACTGTGAAAGCTGTTTCCCACGAGCCCGAACCGTCCACAACCCAAGGTAAACTGCCCTAACGCGACGCCTTCGCGACCGGCCCCGGGGGGGCCTGGACACAACAACTGCCTCGATCGAATCTCGTCCGCGAGTATCGATTTTCTCTGCTAATTCCAGCCCGCGCGCGATCGTAGCCAGACACGCGGATTATGGATACCCGAGTTTGCTACGCCAGAATTTTCTGAACCACATGGCCCGCCACGTCCGTCAGGCGGAAGTTTCGGCCCTGAAACTTAAATGTGAGTCTGGTGTGGTCGATGCCCAGCAGATGCAGCAGCGTGGCGTGGAAATCGTTCACGTGGACGACGTCTTCGACGGCTTCGTAGCCGAGATCGTCGGTGGCTCCGTGAGTCATTCCCCCTTTGATGCCTCCGCCCGCCATCCAGCAGCTGAACCCGCGAATATGGTGGTCTCGACCGCTGCCCTGAGCCATCGGCGTCCGCCCGAACTCCCCACCCCAGATCACCAGCGTGTCCTTCAGCATATCTCGCTGTTTTAGATCCTTAATCAGCGCGGCGGCTCCCTGATCGACTTCGCCAGCCGTGCCAACCATCGCCTTCTTCACGCCGCCATGGTGGTCCCACGCCCGATGATAAAGCTGCACAAACCGTACGCCTCGTTCTGCCAATCGTCGAGCCAGCAGACAATTGGCGGTGAACGAACCGTCGGCTCCCTCAGTCCCGTACATGTCCAGCACGCTTTTGGGTTCTTTGGTCATGTCCATCAATTCAGGCACGCTCGCCTGCATGCGGAAGGCGGTTTCATAGGCCCCGATACGAGTCGCCGTTTCGGGATCCTGAGTCAGGTCGGCCTGCAAGCGGTTGAGCTTATTCACCGAAGTCACGATCTGCTGCTGTTGGTCTCGCGATATCCCGGCCGGATTATTGACGTAAAGGACCGGGTCGCCGGTGGACCGAAATTCAACCCCCTGAAAACGGCTGGGAATAAAGCCGCTGTGCCATTGGCGCGCGGCAATGGGCTGAGCCTGGCCGAACTTCCCGAGCGATGTCAGGACCACGTAACCTGGCAGGTCATCAGTTTCGCAGCCGAGACCATAGTTGATCCACGATCCCATGCTGGGGCGGCCGGGGATGCTGCTGCCCGTGTTCATAAACGTGTGAGCCGGGTCGTGGTTGATAGCTTCGGTTTGCAGCGAATTGACTATGCAAATGTCGTCGGCAATGCTTCCCATGTGCGGAAACAGCGAACAGATCTGCTGGCCGGATTGGCCGAACTTCGCGAAGGGATGCTGCGGCCCCATGCACTTGAGTTCTCGCCCCTGCAACTGAGCGATCGGCTTGCCTTTGGTGAAGGATTCCGGAATCGGCTTGCCGTCCATTTCCGCCAGCTTCGGCTTGTAGTCCAGCGTCTCCAGATGAGTCGGCCCGCCCGCCATGCACAAGTGAATCACGCGTTTCGCCTTCGGCGCAAAATGCAGCGGCTGCACGACGCCTTGCCAGCGATCGGTTTCAGCGGCGCGTGCTGTCTGACCAAACAGCGACGCGAGAACGCCGAGTCCGATACCGGCGGACGATTGCCGGAGAAAAGTACGGCGTTGCGCGCTGGCGACAAGGTGGTTGAGAGCGTTCTGGTTCATGCTTCGATATCCAACTGAGGGGCATCTTGGTGCAAGGAAAACGTGTGCGGAAGAAAATCTTCTCTGCTAAGTTGTCGCTCCTGCGTTTTCACTTTCGGCGGAAGCAGCATGGCCCATATTTGCCATGCTGCAATGAACGTCCAGGCAGTGTTGAAAGCCGACCGGCGGATGTATGTCCATTCCGGTAGGCCGCCACCAAACTTGCCGATACAGAAAAACATGATCATCCAACCTGGTGTGCCCACGAGCAATAGAGCCAGCAGACGCCATTTTCGAATTCGAACGTGCAGCAGCCAACAGACAAACACGCAAAGTGTCGCGGAACGCAGACCGACGTTTGCGAAGGTCCCTAAAGTGTGCAACCACGGAATAATATTGGCTGTCGCAATAAGAAACATCTCGCTGCACAAGAGACAGGCAAAACCACCTATCGCCAGCCACAGAAGTTTCACTGGCTGTTCACCGCATTGCCCTGACATCATGCCAAATCCCACAGCAAGGATCATTCCCGCCGAATAGAAACTGGTCCCACACAGAAACTGCGTCCACGCTGGTGAGCCAACGCCGTAGCTGCCATAGAACACTTCGCACCATGTGTAGAACACGGAGACGCACGTCGCAGATACCAGAGACGCAACGGTGGCTGTCAGCATGACGTAACGATACGGACAATCAATCCAGCATGGTGAGTGCTGATTTTCAACCATCGCTTCCCTGGCTGATTCTGGTGCGGCGTACAGATCCGACATTACGAGATACTCAATGACAGTGCGAGGAACCTATGTCCTGGTAATAACTTCATCAAGGTTCAAGATCACTCGAGCCACGCTGGCCCATGTCGCCAATTCCAGGGCGTCCACTCGTTCCGGCACCGGAGCCTGGCCGATGCTCAGGAACGGTTTTAGCTTGTCTGGTGAATCTGAAAACTGCTTTCGCTGCTCCGTCAACACGTCCTTCAGCACGCTGACTTCTTCTGTGCGCGGCGACCGTGACAAACAGACGCGGTATATGAATTCAATGCGAGATTCCGCTGTGCTGCCACCTTCGTTGAGCGTCCGGACAGCCAGTGCGCGAGCGGCTTCGACAAAGCTAGGGTCGTTTAACAGCACCAGAGCCTGCAGGCTGTTGTTACTGCGGGGCCGATCGACGGCACATTCTTCGCGAGATGGTGCATCGAAGGATCTCATCGCGGGATGCAGGAACGTGCGGCACCAATAGGTGTAAAGGCCGCGGCGGTATTGATCTTCTCCAGTGTCCGGTTGCCACGCTCGCTTGGGGAAATTCAGATGAGCCCAGTAACCTTCCGGCTGATACGGTTTCACACTTTTGCCGCCGACCTTGTCGACCAACAAACCGGACACCGCCAATGCACTGTCGCGGATGAATTCGGCATCGAGGCGGAAACGGGACTGTCGCGCCAGCCACTTGTTGAAGGGATCAGCTTCCGTCAGTTGCTTGGTCGCGATTGAAGAACGGCGGTAGGCGTCGGACGACACAATCAGACGAATGACGTGCTGCACATTCCAGCCGCTGTCTCGAAATTCAATCGCCAGCCAGTCGAGCAAATCGGGGTGAGTCGGCCAGCTTCCCTGTGAACCAAAGTCGTCGGACGATTTCACCAGTCCCTTGCCAAAGAACATCTGCCAAAGCCGATTCACGAAGACTCGCGCCACCAGCGGGTTGTCTTTGTGGACCAACCAGTTTGCCAGATCCAGACGTGAAGCCGTTTCATTGCCAGCGACCTGAGGCAGAAAATGAGGCACAGCAGGACTGACCAGATCGCCGCTGCCGTCCATCCAGTTGCCCCGCGCCAGCACTCGAATCTCACGCGGCGACTGAGTCCGAGTGATCAGCGTTTCGGGAATTTGCTTTTCGAGATTGTCGCGTGCCGTTTTGGTCGCCGCGTGCTGGGCTCGAGTGTCAGCCAGAAGTGGAGCGATCGTGCGGTAGTATTTAGCCAGCTCGGCCTTCCTGCCATTGTCTACCGTCGGCCATGCTTCGATGACGGCTACGTGCCGGGTGGGAATGCCGAGCGTGTTATCGTCGAGGCCAGGCGTTTCAACAGTCGTCGTGCTCAGACGAAAGCGACCGATGTTGTGAAAGTCGACTGACTCTTGCTGCAACTCAACCACCAACCGATCGCCGTCGGATAGTTCCAGTGGTGTTGCGAATCGAAACGCCGCAACTGGATCACGTTCATTCGATAGTTGCCCGTCCACGGCCCAGCCAGTGTTCGGCTTGTCGTCGAGAGCGTTCTTCACGGGCCAGCCCTTTTGTTCAAAGCTGGCCACGGCGTCTTTGATCGGAACGACTGACCGCGTGCTGTCCGCGTTCTTAACGTGCGTTGCAGTAATCTGCGACAGGACGAAGTTCCCGTTGCCTCGTGACAGCGACTTGTTGGCGTGCGAATCGTGGCGCAGAGTTTCCAGCCGCAGGCCGGTCAGTCGGCCAGCCGCCGGTTTAAGCACAATTTTGTAGTGGTCCTGTTTAGGATTTGTGGCGGCGGTAAGTAGGCTACCGTCTTCCAGCAGAGTGAACGTCTGCCCGCCGGAAGACTTCATGTCAACGACAGCGGCAAGCTGCCAGATCTTCGGCGTTGCTTTTAGCCTGGTCTGCAGGTCAGCCGCCCATGCCTGCATAGCGGCATCCAGTTCTGGCGTGTTTGCGGCTAGCTTTTCCTGCAGCGTGGCCAGCGTTTTGTCGAAGGCCGCGAGCTGTTGCTTTTGTTCTCGAGACGGCATTTTCACGGACGGCTGCACGCCAACTGCAACATCCTGAACATCCGCAAAGAACGCGGCAAATTGGTAGAAGTCTTTGATGGAATAGGGATCAAACTTGTGGTCGTGGCATTCACAGCAGCCCATTGTCGCGCCCATCCAAACCGTCGATGCGTTTCGTACTCGATCGGCAGAGTACTTCGCGAGGTACTCCTTCGGCTGCGCGCCCCCTTCGCGAGTTGTCATGAGCAGACGGTTGTAGCCGGACGCAACCTTCTGTTCGTCGGTCGCGTTTGGCAGCAGGTCGCCTGCCAGCTGTTCGATCGTAAACTGGTCGAATGGCATGTTGCGTTGAAAGGCGTTGATCACCCAATCGCGGTACATCCAGATTTCTCGATGATTGTCGCCGTGAATGCCGTTGGTGTCGGCGTAGCGGACAAGGTCCAGCCAGGACGCCGTCATGCGTTCGGCATAGTGCGGCGACGCCAGAAGTTCGTCGACCAGCTTCGCCCAGTTCTCACCGGTTGGCGCCATGGAATACTTTGCCAATAGTTTGGGGGACGGTGGCAGGCCTGTCAGGTCAAAGCTGATGCGACGCAACAGAGTCGCGGCATCGGCTTCAGGCAGAGCTTCCAGGCCTTTTGCGTTCAACGTTCGCTGGATGAAGCGATCGACATCGTTGCCCGCTACGCCGACGTCGACAGAAGGAACTTCCGGCCGCTGCGGCGCGACATACGCCCAGTGACCTTTCCAGTTCGCACCCTGTTCGATCCATTGTCGAACCGTTTCCTTTTCTGTAGGCGTCAACGTACGACCGGACTTCGGCGGCGGCATCATGACGTCAGGATCGTCAGACAGAACTCGCTGCAGTAGTTCACTGTGATCTGGTGATTTTGGATCGACGATTGTGACGCCGTCGACTGATCGAAAAATTCCTTCCTGTAGATCAAGTCGCAGGTTGGCCTGTCGTTGACCGGCATCAGGGCCGTGACACGCAAAGCAGGCGTCCGACAGAATCGGACGCACGTCGCGGTTGAAGTCGATGTCGTCAGCCTGGCCAGTGCCGACGCACAACAGCAGGATCAGGCACAACAGAAGTGATTTGTGAGCAGTCATGGCAAGTCGCAGTCGGGATCGAAAGTACGGCAGGGCCGATGAAGCATCGGGGGTGCAATGCAGGGGCCATCGCGTCGCAGTAGTTTTCACCCACTGCTCGCAACACCCTGCAGCCTACCACAGCTCACGCCGCGTCGCCACGATTTCGGTCGTCAGACGGGAGCACGGATCACATCAGCTGGCTGGGACGGAGGCATTGTGGTGGGATTCGCCGAAGTCCACGACATCACTGAGAACGCATGCAGCCGGGGGGCACGCCGTCACTGCTGAGCCGGCGGGTCATTGATATGCCGAATCCGCAGGCCTGTCCCCGTCCATAGTGCGGTCAGGTCTCGCCTTTGCCACGCTTCGTAGCCTCGCGACGGATCGCCGATGATGTGAAGCTCGTTGATTGAACCGAAGTACACGACAGAATGAGCCGTGTCCGGAATCCAGCCGCCATCACTCACATATTGAGGCACCATTTTGGCGGTGCTCCGGTCCAGTTCGCAGCACAGCAGCACAGGTGCCATGGCGTTAGCTGGCCCATCGATCTCGGCCAGCGATCCTTCGAAAAACTCGACACGATACTTCGTGCCCATTAACTTGCTCGCCAACCCATGATACAGGCCCAGCCATGTGGTGCCGGAACGTGTCAGACACAGTTCCGCCATTTCCTGCTCCGTCGTTTCCATCCCGATTGTGTTCAGAATGGTGGCAGCGGCGGCCGCCGAACACGTGTAGTCCGTCGTCTGCCGGCATACGGGGAACACCATCGGCGGAATCGGTCGTTCCCAGTCGTTGCCGCACACGGGCGGTTCGGTTGGAATGAATCGCATGACCGAATACACGGCCACGCATACCAGCATCCCCATGACGGGAAGCCGTCGCGTGACAGTAAAAGCTTTCAGCCTTAGCCAGACGATGGCTCCCAGGATCGCCAACAGAATTGGAAACCAGTTGGACAACACGATCACGGACGGCAATGGTATCCAGTTGACGATCCAGAGCTGACCCCAAACCGTGTACACGTACACGCCAATCAGGAGTAGCACCACAACCGCCATGGCATCCAAAAAATGTTCGGACCGCGATTGCAGCAACCGCCACGTCACAGCGAATGCGCCGACGGATAGAAAGCCAATCAGGCCCATCGCCAGCCGAATATCATCCACTCAGAGACCTTTCGCTACAGGGACTTTCGCTGACTTGTGGCCGCGGAACAAGCTTTTCGGACTATGAGGGCTGTTTCTTACGAGCCCAAACCGCCCACGACAAAAAGGAAGTTGAACTAGCCGCGATTACTTCCAGTATGTTGCCTTCAGGATTCCCGCCACGGCGCCCGCCACGGCGAGGCCGCAACCGATCATGCCTCCGGTTCCCATACCCATGAAACCAGTGAAGTGAATTGCCAGAGTCGTGCCGATCAGCGACCACAAAATGATGATGATGCTGATCTGCTGCCTCTGAGCCTTATCTTCTGGCGTCAGGACACCCGGCTTGGCCTTCGCGGGTTTCGCTTTGCCCGCTGCACCGCCCTTTTTCGTCTTGCCGGTCGCTGCTGGTACGTTCGCGGCGGCCGCTTCGTCTCGTTCACCCGGCGCGTAGTACTTGGCGATCGACTGTTGAATACTGCGTGGCACGGCCAACACGCCTCGCATAGGCATGCCGAATCGCAAACGGATTTCGTCTTCCAAATCCGGCGGTGGCTCGTCCACACAAGCCACCAGCAACTTACCTCGATCTTCAAACAACGGCAGACACCGGTGACGTTTGACCACGTTGCGTGGCAGGCGGTCCAGAACATCGTCTTCCGGAAGCATGTCGTCCAGGTCAACAAACGACATCCGCAGTTCCGTCGCCAGTGCCTGGGTGGCCTGAGTTTGATCGGCCAGTTTCATTTGGACGACCGCGTCTCGGTGAGTCAGCCCGCGTGCATCGGCGAAGCTTTCAATTTCCGCCACCTGTCCACGCTTGATCACGTTTTTCGACACCAGATACTGCAACACGGTGCGCGGTTCGTCGCCATCGTCCTGTTGCGGCGCTTCACGGCCCAGACTTTCGTCGTACTCCTGTTTAGCGTCTGGGTCGGTCAGACACAGCATCGCCTTCGCCATTTCGTTCAGCAGATCCTGCGATTCCTTCAGGTACTGACCAGTGGCGTATTTTCGAACGTGAGCGTTCAGTTTGCGGTAGTTGGTTTGAATCTTGTCGACGTTGTCTTCGAACATCACCACGCGCAGAAGCGTGTAGTTGTCCGGTGGCCGGTCACCTTCAGGAATTCCGAGCCATTCCTTATATACGTCAATCTCAGCCACCGAATTCTCCTTGAAGTTCACGCCGATCGATACGAGGCGGGATTTCGAGAGCAACGAAGGTGCAACTCGTGGTGACTCGCTGAACAACCGGCAGCCAGCGTCATGCCGCTCGCGAAAACACCGTTCGCCTCACAACCCGCAATCTCATTTCGCGTAGTCTAGCTGCTGAGCTTTCACTCGCAAATCACGCGATCGTCAGTTCTGATTCTGCGTTGCCGGGCAGACGTTCCGTGCCGGTGATCACCTTGCCGCGCTCCGCCGCTCGGTAAAGGACTCGAGTAATCCGAAATCCAAGCGATCGGTATAGCGAAACTGCAACCCGGTTTAACGCGGTCACTTCCAGCGTCGCCGTGTTACAGCCACACTGCCAAAAGCCTTCCAGTGACTTCAACAGAATCGCTCGGCCGATGCCCATGCCGCGGTGCTCCGGCACGACGCCGATGTTTTGAATCGAACCAATGCCACCGGGGCGAGCGATTCCCTGAATGGTGCCACAGTCGTCCGCTGGCCACGAAAGTTCGGGCTGAAAAGCGACCATCCACGTAGCCATCGGGCAAAACTTTGCCTGCTTACCGATCTCCGTGATCAGACGGCGACAACCGTCGATGTTTGTCAGGCATTCGAAGACTCGGCCGTCCAGATCGTTGCGGAACGATCGCCATTTTACCTGAGCATGACGTTCGCTAAGAATTGTTCGCCATGTGACCCACCGATAACCGTCCGGCAGCACAGCCGGAGGCAGATCGACCGCGCGAAGGTCCAGCTCCATGCGAAATCGTTTGAAGCGTTGCTGTGTCATCGCTGAATTCCGTGAGTCACCTGAACAGAACGCCGTTTGCAGTGTTAGGCGGGCAAATTCCTTGCTTATTGAACTCTTTGCCACCAGCTGTTTGCAAGCGCCAGCCGGACGAATTCTACGCAGAACGGCGTTTGCGGGACATTTGCAATCCACCGATTTATTTCAATAACTGCCATACGATCGTGAGGCAGCCCGCACCAATACAATAATAGGCGAACAGGTGCAGACGGTCGGCCACGACAAGTCGGATCAGCAATCGAAGAGCAGCCAGGCCGACGATAAACGCCACCATTGTGCCCAGAATTAGTGGCCACGGACTGGCGGGAAGCGCTGCTTCACCGGTGAACAGATCTTTCATTTGCACCACAGACGCTCCGCCGATGGCCGGAATTGCGATCAGAAAGCTGAAGCGAGCGGCGTGTTCACGGTTCAATCCGGTCGCCATTCCCGCCGCAATGGTGCTTCCCGAACGGCTAATTCCGGGGATGATGGCGATTGCCTGAAAGATGCCGATCAGTGAGGCTGTGCCGATTGTCATGTCTGACAACTGTCGGCCGGACGTTTGCAGTCGCCTGCCAATCAACAGAAATGCGGCCGTGACCATCAATGCGCAGCCGGCCAGCAAAGGACTGCCAAAGGCTTCGTCGACGTAATCCTTCAGGAGAACTCCGACCAGCCCAACCGGGATCGTGGCGATTACGATCAGCGTCATCAGTCGTTTGTCTGTTAACAGCTTGATCAGGTCGTCGCGATACACGACCAAAATTGACAGCAGCGTGCCGAAGTGCAGCGCAATGCCCATCGTCACGCTTTCGGTGGGCGCTGAAGAATCGCTGTATTCGCGAAGCAATGCATCCGCAATGACCAGATGGCCCGACGAACTGATTGGCAAGAATTCGGCGATGCCCTGCACCACGCCGAGGATCACCGCGTGGACGTATTCCGTAAGTTCCATATTGTTTGTTGTTCGTCTGGCTATCGCGCTTTAATGTTGAGTGCCCACGTGGCAATCCGGTCCTCGATTTTATTTTCACCCGATGGCGCAACCGCTTCCGCCACGGTCCATACGCCGGCTTCCTTCAGCGCGGCAAACGACTGTTCTCGCAGTGCCATGGCCTGGCGTGACTGGATGCCTCCATCGACAAACAACACAGAAGGCGACTTTGCGGCGAGTAGCTGTCGCGGCAGGCCGGAAACCTGAGGCCAGCAATCAAGAAACACGGCTGCTCGCAATTGCCGCAGCCTTGGGTTCAGCAGCAGTTCGCTGCAAAGCAGAGCTTGAGGCTTTTCGGCAGCCAGAATAAGCCGTCGCGAATCGATGTTGTATTCTCTGACGAAGGTTCCGATCGTTGCCAGAACCAACGCTTCGTCCTCTCTCGTCAACTCTGTTTGCTCGCTATTGACGGGGACCGCGATGATCAGATTGTGGCGACGGCAAGTGGCTTCCCAGCGACTCATCACAGCCTCCGCCGGCGCGGTCGATTCAGACAGCAGACAGATGACTCCATACTTGTCATCCGTCTTTTCCTGCGGCGCGAATATCCAGACTTTGCCGACGTCCTTTAGCTGCTTTTCCGTGCGTTGCCATTTCTGAGTTGTCGAAGGCTTAATAATGCCCGCGACAACGGCCTCCGGGGCATTCAAAATCTGTGTCGGCCGCGGTTGCAGCTTTATCGTTGCGGTTTGAGGTTCACTATTGCCATCGGTCGTCTGATATTCCAATTGGATTTCAGTGTCGGCCACTGCCGATTGAAACTGCTTTAAAAGTGTGTCCGGCGTGTCGAGTCCCTCATCGTTCCACTTCGTCAGCACCGCCGATTCCGGCAGCCCGGCCATCGCTGCCGGTGAACCTTCCAATACAAACACAGGAACCCCGCTTGCGCTTTTTGGGCCCGCATCGTCAGGGGCTTCATCTTCGGCGTCCGCATCTTCCGGCTTTGCACCGTCCGGTTTCGCATCGTCCGGCTGGCCGATAAGGATGCCGAGGAAGCCTCGCACGGGGCGTTCGATTTCGGCGGCAAGTATGAGTTCTGATTCGATGGTTTGTTCGCCACGTTTGACGGTGATTTTCATTTGGTCACCGGCATAGGAGCTCTTCGTTATCGAATCGAAAATACCGAATCGAGTGACCGGCTGCCCATTCGCCGCAACGATGCGGTCGCCCTTTAGCAGCCCTGCTTCTTCGGCCGGAGACTTGGGGAGCACGAGGGCGACTGACACTTCGGTTTCCAGCGGATTGCGAGTCGACGGACGAATGCCGATGACTCCTCGGACTCGATCCTTGCCGTCGCGCAACGATTCGGCGACTTCCAGAGCGTCAGCCATGGGGATGGCGAATCCGATTCCAGAATCGTACCACTCAACCCCCGCGCCGATCGCATCGCCGGAATCCGACGGCGAAAGCGGAACCAGAATACCTGTGACGAGCCCGTCCAGATTGACCAACGGACCGCCGTAGTTGACGGGTGAGATTTTGGCGTCTGTCTGAATCGCCAGGCCGTGAATTCGCCTGGTGGCACTCACGATGCCGACGGACACCGAAGCCGATGGCGTCGGGTAAAGCCGTCCCAACGCGATACTCCACTCGCCGACCTTCGGCCAGCGCTCATCCGCAATTCGAGCTGGCTGAAAGGTGCCTGCTTCGCATTTTAAGAGTGCAAGTTTGCGGACGTGATCCCGCGCAACGATCTTCGCCGCCACTCGCTCACCGCGCGAATCTTCCACGAACACAGCGGCGGGCGTGGACGTCAGACCGAAGACGCTCGTCAGCACATCGCCAGCGTCAGAAATCGCCACACCTGTCGTCACCTGCGACGATACGGCAAGTTCGCCGGCGTCCGGGCTGCCAATGATACGAATACGCACCACCGACGGAGTAACTTCCGCCACGGCCGCCCGCACGGTTTCGCTAAGTTCGTCAGCGCGGCTGTTCGCGCCTGCGAACGTGGCCGCAAACGTCAGAAACGCACAACTTAGGATCTTGCAGTTCAAGCAACACCTCATAATTTCATCTTCGCACAGGCGCGATTTGGAAGTTGTCCAGATCCAGAGTCCCCGTCGCTCCGTTCAGGCCGATTCGCACCACCAATTCCCGAGCGGTGACGGGAACGGCAATGCGGCGTCGAGTCTGCTGCCAGTTGTCGCTACCACGCCAGCGGGCGGCTACCTGAGAACCAACTTCGCGCCGGATGTTGTCGTAAAAATGGAAGACGACAGAAGCCTGATCGTCCGCGTCCGGGCCGGGAACAACAGAATCGGTGCGTGCCCAGATGGCGACGTCCAACGCTGCAATCGATCGACCATTGATTCCGCCGCCCTGCAATGCCTGAGACAACTGTCCGCCCTGGCGGTTTTCGAATCGCAGGCATGTGCTACCGCTGATCGGGCCGTCGGCTAACATTTCAACCTGTCGCTGATAGTGCCAGCCGTCGACACGTTTGTCGTCGTTCCGGTCGATTTCAAAATCGCCGTTAACAATTTGAGGACTGTTCGGATCTGGTTTGATTCGCCTTTGGTCTTCTGATTCGCCCGTCATGGGAACAAACAACGTGGCCACCAGTTTCTCGGTCTTCAGTTCGCCGTTTTCTTTGCGAAGCAAATGGAATGCCTGCTGGTAGCGTTGCCCCAGAGGAATGATCATCAGGCCGCCATCGCGCAGCTGATCGACCAAAGGCTGCGGCACGTTTTCCGGCGAACACGTGACGATGATTTTGTCGAACGGTGCATGTTCGGCCCAGCCTTCGTAACCGTCGCCGTCTTTCACGACCACGTTATCGTACCCTAACTCTGCCAGCCGCTTCGTGGCCGACTTTGCGAGCGACGACACGATTTCAACGGAGTAGACTCGGTCGACAATTTCTGCCAACACGGCCGCCTGATAGCCGCTGCCCGTGCCGATTTCCAGAACCTTGTCCTCCGGCTGCGGATCGATTGTTTGCGTCATGTAGGCGACGATATACGGCGACGAAATCGTCTGCTGCGACCCGATCGGCAAAGCGATATCAAGATACGCTCGTTGACGCAGGTTAGGAGCAACAAATTCGTGACGCGGGACGGTTTTCATCGCCTTCAACACGGCCTCGTTGGTGACGCCTTCGGGCTCAACCAATTCGCTGACCATGTTGTGACGGACGCTCGCATACCTGTCGGCCGACTGACCGCTTGCGGTGCACGTCCAACAGGTCAGCAACAGAGCACAAGTGATTGTTCCCATCGTGCGATTCATCAGATGTGCTCCTTTCCCTGTCTCCGCCGTTGAACGATTTCCGACATGATTTCTTCCAGACTTCGCGTGGCCGTTTGAATGGAAAATCGTTCCGTCACGCGATCTTTTGCTATAGAAGTGTAGCGGTTTCGTGTTTCGGCGTGATCGATAAATTCCTGAATTCCGGCGGCCAGGGAATCCACGCTGTCCGGTTCGCACAGTCGTCCGTATTCGTTGTCGCCAAGGATTTCGCGAGGGCCGGACTTGCAATCCGTCGACAGCACGGGCGTTTCACTCGCCATGGCTTCCAGCAAAACGTTAGGCATACCTTCCAGCAGCGAAGGCAGCACGAACAGGTCGGCCGAGCGGTACCACGCCGGTGCATTCGGCTGAAATCCGGTCAGCCGAATAACGTCCCCAAGCTCCGCATCCTGGATCTGCGCCTGCAGGCGTTCTCGGCTTGGGCCTTCGCCAAGTATCGCGAGCCGCAGGTCGCAGTTGACTGCCCGATTTTGCAGCTGCGCTAGGGCGGCAATCAGCAGGTGAAAGCTTTTTTTTTCGTCAAGGCGACCGGCGGTCACGATTCGCAGTAGCGGCTTCTGAGCTGCCGGTTGGTTCCACCATTCGTCGGTGATTGGCTGGGCCGCTTTTTGCCGGACGTGGTCGGTGTCCACGCCGTTGTATAAGACGTCGACTGAGTTCTGCGGCAATCCGTAGAACCGTTCGGCTGACCGAGCTGCTCCATGTGA
The DNA here is from genome assembly GCF_001983935.1 of Fuerstiella marisgermanici. GTDB lineage: Bacteria > Planctomycetota > Planctomycetia > Planctomycetales > Planctomycetaceae > Fuerstiella > Fuerstiella marisgermanici. Next base: position 8,919,610 of record NZ_CP017641.1, read on the forward strand.
ATTGGCCAGCACGCGGTCGGACTGCTTATACAGCCGCCGCAGAATTCGCTTCTTCAGAAACTGAAATCGCCCTGCGACGAGCGGGAAGCCGACCGGTGGATCGGTGACGATGGTCGACACATTTGGCACGCCCACGCGCTGAGCCGCATCCGCCGCAATCAGCGTCATCAGAAACGTACGGTCGTACGAAATATGAGCGCCGGATTCGACAAGAAAGCGGCTCATGTCGGCCACTCGTTTGCGATGCATCAGAAAGCCGGGGCCACGCGGTTTGCCGAAACGTTCTTCAAAAGAAGTGACGGCAACGTCGTCCGGGATTTCGTTCAGCAGTGGGCCGGTGCGGTAGATCAGATACAGCAATGGTTCGAATTTTTCGCGATCAAGATTGCGCAATAGCGAGACAAGCTGACGTTCTGATCCGCCGCCGTGCATGGCTCCAATGGAGAAAACAACCTTGATTCGCGACATGAAGAGCGGGCACTTTTTGAAGGAAATAACACAACGCGAAAACGCAACCTCGATGCACTTTTTCTTTCCTACGAAATCGGAAGTTACAGTGTCGAATGCGTTTATGTTGCCGTTCAGAATTCATGAAGGATAAATGAAGGAAGCTCATTTGACAGTTGGTTATCGCGAGTTAAGATCGCCGACGTTGAGTTTGAGTAAGTCGTCTGTGGGAGTTTCTGCACCTCTGTCACAGACATTCTGCATCCGAACCCGTTCTCAGAAAACGTCGCGCCCCGCGATGAGTTTCTGGGGGGTTCTCTAAGCCATCTCCCGACGTATCAGCCTTTAGGCGACGGAGTGCCGGATTTTCTGCACGCCCATCCCCCGGTTCGATGCTGCGCGGAATTTAACGGAGGGGTCGC